>NZ_JAZETN010000018.1:0-74359 GCF_036864475.1 Alteromonas sp. S005
GATAGGCTGGAGTTGATTATTCAACTTCTGACTGAAAGTTTCGGTAAGAATAAGATTGTTCATTGCATTCTTGAGCTTACAGGAATTTAGTGAAGTGTATCTTCACTAGCAAAGTTTCAGTCCCCTTCGTCTAGAGGCCTAGGACACCGCCCTTTCACGGCGGTAACAGGGGTTCGAATCCCCTAGGGGACGCCATATCGAAAAAAACCAGCCATCCGGCTGGTTTTTTTTTTGTCTCCAGAAGCTTTGTGGACAGACACTTTTATACCTCCTCAACCACTAACCGCATTTAACTGCCAGTGGACAGTCACTTACATTTTCTTCCTTAATAAATGACTATCGAAGTATTACTAAGTAAACCTTTCATGCTTATTTTAGGGTGGACTAATCCTTTGCACAGCAAAGCCAGTACACCGTGGAACAACTAACGTTTTAGGATATGAAGCGTAAAGATATTATGTCAAAGCTGTCGGTTGATCTCTTGTAGAGTAGATACGTGACCTTATTAAGCTGATATGATCTCTTAAATACAAAAGAGGTGTTATATGCAGAATTATCCAATTGGAACTCCTGGTGAGCCATGGAGCGAGAAAGAAAAATCGCAGTGGAAATCTCAACAGACTGTGAAAAGAAGTTACCAAGAAGAAGTACTCGATAAACTTTTTAATATTATTCCTGAAGGCTTTGAACTAAAGCAGTATGGTTCTCTCCCATACGATTCTGAGCGCTATCCGTTATATGCAGTAGTTCCAAATAACTTTGATACTAAAAAGCCTACAGCGCTTGTTACGGGTGGAGTTCACGGTTATGAAACGAGTGGCGTGCAAGGAGCACTTCAGTTTATTAACACAAAGTTGTCACAGTATGCAGACCAAGTAAATATTGTAGTTGTACCGTGTGTAAGCCCCTGGGGTTACGAGACGATAAATCGATGGAATCCAATGGCACTAGATCCAAATCGTTCGTTTTATAGCGACTCTCCGGCACCAGAATCCGCTCAGCTTATGCAGCTAGTGTCTGACCTAGCGTTGTCGCTAACGCTTCATATCGATTTACACGAAACTACCGATACTGATAACACTGAATTCAGACCGGCGTTGGCCGCACGGGATGGTGTTACCCATGATAATTGGAATATACCTGACGGTTTTTACACGGTCGCAAATACGCCAAATCCACAAATAGAGTTTCAAAAAGCTGTAATCGATGCGGTGAAGAAAGTGACGCATATCGCTCCTGCAGACGAGAACGGCAAGATTATTGGAGCAGATGTGGTGAGTGAAGGTGTTATTTGCTATGACAAGAAGGCTTTGTATCTTTGTGGCGGTATGACAGACGCCAAATACGTTACAACAACGGAAGTTTATCCCGATAGTGATAACGCGACACCTGAAAACTGTAACGACGCTCAGGTAGCCGCAATCTGCGCAGCACTTGATTACTCGAAATAGACGCTTGAACGTTTAGACGTCTAGATGTATATTTAAGCCTCTTTCAAAGGAGGCTTTTTGTGTTTACGTATTCTGCGGTTATTTACGACGGTAAAAAACAAAATCTGGTGCGATATGAATGTGGGACAGACACTGAGTTTGCTTCATATCTGGAATCGCGTTTTGGCTGCCATGTTTGTCTATGGTCGAATAAAGAGCTGTCGGAAAACACAATGGCCGCTATTGCTGCTTCGAATGCACAAAGTAAAAAAGAAGGTTTAGATAAGACTGAAGCTTTATGAACCCAACATCTCCGTGTATCGCCTTGTGTAAATTGAATGAAGATGAAATTTGCGTTGGATGCAAACGCACTATTGATGAAATCGTAAAATGGCGGACATACACCGATGACCAAAAGCTTGCCGTTTTTGCTCGCCTAAAGAGTATAGAGAAGGATACTACTACCCAGTAAAGTGATGATAATAAGGTAAAATTTGATGTTGGAACCCTCGCAATAACCCGCGCAACAACGACTCTTTTTTTGGTGGACAGACACTTACTCAACATTAGTACAATACCATTCAGCAATACTGTTAGTCGATTAAAGCGGACAGTCGCAAAGTTGATAAATTGAGCCCCAAATCCTGGCTGAAATAAACGCTTTTTGCTACACTCCCGCGCCAATTTTGTGTTCTATTAACGTGAGACGTTTGTAATGAAAGTAATGCTTGCCCCTATGGAGGGCGTTGTCGATCACTTAATGAGAGATATGCTCACTCGTGTGGGTGGTTTCGACCAGTGTGTTACTGAGTTTGTAAGGGTTGTTGATCAAAAACTGCCGAAGAAAACGTTTTACAGACTTTGCCCTGAGCTACACAATGGCGGCAAAACACCTTCAGGCGTACCAGTAAGAGTCCAATTGCTAGGGCAGCATCCACAATGGCTTGCCGAGAATGCCCAAACTGCAATAGAACTGGGGTCTCCAGGTGTTGATCTGAACTTTGGTTGCCCTGCTAAGACAGTCAACAAAAGTAAGGGCGGGGCAGTATTATTAAAAGAGACGCAAACCCTTTACGATATTGTGAAAGCTGTCAGGGAGGCCGTTCCTGCTGATATCCCGGTTTCAGCCAAAATCAGGCTGGGTTTCGAAGATAAGTCTTTAGCTATCGACAATGCTATTGCTATCACTGAAGCAGGTGCCTCTGAACTCGTTGTTCACGCAAGAACAAAAACCGAAGGCTATAAGCCACCGGCTTACTGGGATTGGATAGCGAAGATTAAGCAGCACACTGATATTCCCATTGTAGCAAATGGCGAAATTTGGAATGCTGAAGACGCCAAACGCTGTCAGAACCAGTCGGAATGCACTAATTTGATGATTGGGAGAGGGGCCTTAGCAATGCCCAATTTGGCGTTGAGTATCAAAGAAGGTAAAGCGCCTATGCCCTGGTCTGAACTTGCAGCGTTACTAATACAATATTCTGGCTACGAAATATTCGGTGATAAGGGAAAATATTACCCTAATCGCATAAAACAGTGGTGCGGTTACCTAAAAAGACAATACCCAGAAGCTGAAATACTATTTAATGACATCAGACGTCTGACGAACTCGCAAGACATCGTTGATGTGCTTGCTCGCCAGGCTGATATTTAGATAAATAATGTAGGCGCGTAATCAGCTCAAGATAAGTATTTCTGAGCATTGGAAACGTTGGGGCGACATGCTCTTTGACAACACTTAGCAAAACTCTCCATCATTTCTGGGCAGCCAACAGGGCCGGTAAAGAGAGTTTCAAAGTTACTAGTTACTAATTGCCAGTTTTCTTTTGTCATTCCAAGTTTATTGAGCAATTTATTAGGAAGCTTCGGTATTCTGCAGGCGTTGCTATTCCGCTCTGCGTTCAACGTATCAGTAATAAGTTGCAAGTAATCTGAAAAGGCGAAGGGCAAACTCTCAGCTTGCTTTTTCTTACTGTCGTTAAAGGGCATCAAAAACTTAGGTACTTTGTTTGAGCGCTTAGCATTTAAGCGGTATTGAATACTAGTGTAATGGGAATTGTGGAGTGTCTTCGCTATTTTTGCCCTGATCGGGTTCAAATCAACATAAGCCATTACGCTTGCTAACGCTTTTTCATCTAATATTGCTTGAGATCTAAACCTTCTTTCCCAGAAATAGCCTTTACACTCATCTTCCTTATTAGCTTTGCGAGCTATGTATTCATTTAACATACGCATAAACCAGCTTATGCTTTGAAGTCGCTCTCGATATATGACGGATAGCGACTTCAATTCTTCGCGTTCTTCTGCCGTGACCGAATTAAAGTTTTCTAGATATCTCTGAACTAGGGGAGGGCATTTATAAAACATCCTCCATCTAAGCAGTACGTCATCCATAGTCCAGCCATCAGCTCTGCCCTTCGCTATATGGAGTACAACATGAATATGGTTGTGCATTACAGCATAAGCGCATAAATCAATGGCAAAAGCCTGTGATAGCTTGTGAAGCCTATCTTGAATCCATTTTCTTCTATGCTCGTAGTTTATGCCCGTACGAGAATCACGACCACACAAATAAGACTGCCTCACGCAGCGGGAAATACAGTGGTAGTAAGGGGTGACATCGGTATTGATTTGTTTGTAACGAGGTAGAGGCATATCCGTATCCCATAATTATTTATAAGAGTATTATGAGAATTACAGCGTTAAATTTAAGTGGCCTTTGGAACAGTTTTGTTGGTCTTCGCGATTAACTTATTCCAAATAGGTCTTCCTGGCATACATATTCGAACGGAAGTTTGTTAATAATTGACGAGGGCGACAAAGAGCAGAAACCCTTTGGCTAGGCAGGGGGGCTATGGACAGACACTTCAGTTTAATAGTTTGCATGAGAAAAAGGACAGACACCCTTTGGTCAGTAAGTGTCTGTCCTTTCCACGTCCTTTCCACGTCTTTTGGAGAGAGCTATACAAATACATCCACTCTTGAGCCCACACGTCCATCGTTAGAACTTGAGGTCTGCTGCGTGCTCTGGGGCTGAGTCTCGCGACTTTCTTGCACATTACGCGGCTCAACCTGTTGAGTCGGTCGCTGTGGCGACTCTAAGACAGTGGAAACAGGAGACGAATTAACAGAAGAAACGTCCATAAACAAACCTCGCATTTAAAAAATCACTTAATAAGATTAGCACAATTATTGAGCATCAAGAATTAAACTTCTTAAGTGTCTGTCCATAAAATTAGCGATCAAAGGCTGTGCCTCAGCATTTGGATGAATACCATCGTTTTGCATCAAGTCCTTATTTAGCGCTATTTCTTCAAGGAAAAAGGGGATTTTTTGCACGTTCTGAGCTTCCGCTACTTTATTGAAGTTTTGAGTAAACATCTGCGTGTAACGTTTGCCGTAATTAGAAGGAATTTGCATTTCTTGCAGAAACACTACGGCGTTACTCTCCTTTGCAACACTTACCAGCGAATCTAAATTATCCCTAATCTTACCGATATTGTGCCCCTGAAGGCCGTCATTACCGCCAAGTTCAATCAATACATGGGTAGGGTTGTGTTGCTCTAATAAACGGGGAAATCGCGCTAGACCACCGTCAGTGGTCTCTCCGCTTACCGCAGCATTTACAATATCAATCGGAATGTTGTCGTCTTGCCACATCTTTTGTAACAAACTGACCCAACCCTCACGTTGCTGTAATCCATAAGCCGCGGATAAACTGTCACCTAAGATAAGTAAAACCGCATTTTCGCTTGTGTCGCTCTGCTCGGCTTGATCTGATAGCGCTTGAAAGGGTATTAAAAGAATAAGTAAAAAAGCGAACAAATAACGAAATTTAACAAACACGAATTGATGACCTCTTATGATAAAAGCTAATGCTGTAACCAAAGTAGTGGATACGAGTGAAGGTTCACTGCAGATCCTTCGTCCTATTTCTTTTGAAGTCAAGTCTGGTGAGTCTGTTGCCATTATTGGCGCGTCAGGCTCGGGTAAGTCAACCCTTTTAGGCTTGTTAGCAGGGCTTGACCAAGTTACAGAAGGAGAAATTTTCTTAGATGGCGAAGCACTTCACAGCATGAACGAAGAAGAGCGCGCAATTTTAAGAGGAAATAAAGTAGGCTTCATTTTCCAAAGCTTTATGTTAGTTCAAAGCTTAACAGCCTTGGAAAACGTGATGCTACCGGCAGAAATTGCAGGGCTTGATAACCCGAAATCCCTAGCTTTGGATATTCTAGAGCAAGTCGGTTTGAAGCATCGCGCGCATCACTTCCCTAATCAGTTATCGGGGGGCGAGCAGCAGCGCGTTGCCATAGCGCGAGCGTTTATTACCTCTCCCAAGATACTTTTCGCCGATGAGCCTACCGGCAATCTAGACGCTAAAAATAGTGAAAAAATAGAAGCACTTCTATTTAAAATGAATAGAGAAAAAGGCACGACTCTTGTCCTCGTTACCCACGATAATGAGCTTGCAGAACATTGTGATAGGCAACTCACTATGAATGCGGGAGAGCTTGTTGAAACAACCAGCGCGAACACAATAAACAGAAAAGAGGCGGTTTAGATGTCGACGTCTTTTAATTTAGCTTGGCGGCTTTTCAAGCATGAAGCTAGACGTGGTGAACTGACCATCATATTGCTGGCCATTGTGCTTTCTGTGGCAGCCGTATTGTCGTTGTCACTTTTTAGCGAGCGTTTACAGGGCGCACTAAAGTCTCGCTCTGCAGCATTCATTGCAGCAGATGCGCAACTTCGTTCAGATGACCCTATAAACGAGGAGTGGTTAGCTAGAGCCCAAGAAGAGGGCCTTGCGACGGCAAAGCAGGTGGCAACACGTTCAATGGTGTTTAAAGGCGACGAGATGTCGCTTGTTGATTTACGCGCCGTGAATGACGCTTATCCACTGAAAGGAACAGTCAATATTACCGACCAGCCTTTTGGAGAAAAACGCAATACTGCAGAGTTACCACAGTCTGGAGAAGCATGGGTACAGTCTCGGCTTTTTCAAAGTTTAGGGCTTTCTATTGGCGATAGTATCGAAATTGGCGACGGCACTTTTACCGTTACGCATGTACTGGTAGATATTCCAGATGCTGGCTTCAGCGTGTTTAATACCGATCCTATTGCTCTAATTAACTTAAATGACTTGGACAAAACTGCGATTACTGGGCCAGGCAGCCGCGCTCGTTATGTGGGATTTTTTGCCGGTGATGCGGGTGATATAGAAAGTTTTAATACCTGGTTATTGCCCCAATTAAATGACGACTTACATTCGTGGCGGACAGTTGAAGATGACGAGTCAGCGATAGGGCGTTCTGTCGCAAGTGCTGAGCGCTATTTTCTGTTAGCGAGTTTGTTAGCAATAGTATTAGCGGCCGTTTCCATTGCCGTTGCTGCTCAGCGTTATGCTCAACGTCACTTTGATCCTGTAGCAATTATGAAAACCTTGGGGGCGACAAGCAGTACCATCCGAAAGGTCTATTTGTTCCAAATCTTATTCATTACTGGGCTTGGTATTTTTATCGGCCTCGTTATAGGTTTTATCGGTCAGCAAGTGGTGGTTTCACTTGTAGCGGACAGAGTGGATGTATCTCTTGACGTGTGGCATTGGCGGCCGCTTTTAATCGCCGTTGCTACAGGCGCTACGTGTGCATTGCTTTTTTCCTTATATCCGCTTTTGCAGCTTTTTTCAGTTCCCCCGCTTCGCGTATTAAGAAAGGACATATCGGCGAATTTACGTTCCAGAAGCATTCAGTTCGTGGCTTCCGGTGGTGCAATATTCTTACTGATGTGGATGTATAGCCGAGATTTAAAAATTAGCGCCATTCTTTTCGTTTCTGGCGCTGCGCTGGTGCTTGGACTGCTTGGTGCTACGTATATCTTAATTGCAGTAGGTCGCAAGTTGGGCAGTGGAAGAATGGGGGCGTGGCAGTTGGCATGGGCACGTATTAAGCGACGTGCAATGGACAACAGCGTGCAGCTTATTAGCTTTTCCGTCACCATTATGTTGCTTTTAGTGGTGCTGGTAATGCGCAACGATATGGTTTCGCAATGGCGTTCGCAATTACCCGAAGGTACACCCAATTACTTCTTAATTAACATTACGCCGGATATTCAACCCGAGTTGGACAGACACTTCGCTGACAATGGCGTAAAAATTGAAGAGTTTTATCCTGTCATCCGAGGTCGATTTGTTTCGGTAAATGGAGAAGGGGTAAACACCGAGGTTTCTAAAGAAGATGAGCCAAATCGAGAAGGCCGAAGAGGTTTAGGCAGAGAAGCGAACCTAACTTGGAGTAATACGCTTCAAAAAGAAAACGAGGTTATTGATGGGAACTGGCACGGCGATGAGGATAAACAATACAGCGAAGGATGGTTCCCGGTTTCCGTTGAAGAAGGCGTTGCAGAAAGGTTGAACATTAAGATGGGCGATCGGCTTACTTTTAATGTGGGCAGCGAGATTGTCGAAACGAAAGTAACGAGTATTCGTAAGGTGAATTGGCAAACCATGCAGCCCAACTTCTTCTTCGTCATTCACCCTGAGGCGATGGCTGCATTTAGTCCAACTTATATTACTAGTTTCTACCTTCCTACCGAGAGAAAGGCCGAGCTAACTAACTTACTTAAGCCGTTTGCATCAATAACTATGTTCGACGTTGATGCTCGAATTAATCAATTGCGAGAGATTGTTGATCAGGTGTCTGTTGCCGTTGAATTTATTTTGGTGCTGGTATTGTTAGCGGGCAGCCTGGTATTGATTGCACAAGTACAGGCGAGCATGGATGAACGCAGGCAGGAAATAGCAATACTTCGCACACTTGGTGCTAAAGGCAGTTTAATAAGGAAAAGCGTGATTTTTGAGTTTGTTATCATCGGTGTAGTAGCAGGCTTTATGGCAGCAATGGCCAATGAGTTGAGCCTCTACTTACTTCAAACCTCGGTGTTTCAAATGGAAGCAAGCTTACACCCGGAATACTGGGCAATAGCACCAAGCGTTGGCGCTATCGTTGTAGGCATATTAGGTGCGTTCGGATGCTGGCGTTTGCTTACGCTTAATACCGGTCAGATGCTGAGGAATATGGTATAGACATTTTTGCGTTAGTTTAAAATGCGCTTTAATACAAAACGGACAGACACTTAAATGAGTGCCGTTTAAATTAAATGTAGTGGACAGACACTTGCCTAGCAATTCAAGTGTCTGTCCAATGCGTATTTCACAGCAAAGTTCGCTAATTATGAGAGAGTGGATTTCGCGAAGAGTTTAAGAAGTACTCTGGTTTGAAAGTAAATAGAAGTTATGCAATAAATGTGGACACACACTTGCTTAGCAATTCAAGTGACTGTCCACAAGGCATATAACGAATTTCAGTAATTCAACTATGCGCGATATATTTCTCTTAGCGCCTCGTCGATAGAAGGGAATTCGAAACTGAAGCCGGCGGTAGTAAGCTTTTGAGGAATGACTCTTTGCCCCTCAAGAATCATCGTCGATGAATCGCCCATGGCGACTTTCATAACAAAGCCCGGGACATTGAACAGGCAAGGTCGGTTAAGTGATTTTGCGAGCGCTTTAGAGAACTCCTTGTTCGTCACTGGTTCCGGTGCCGTTAAATTAAATGCACCAGAACATCCGCTATTTTCTAGCAAGAATGAAATAGCTCGCACCATGTCTTGTAAGTGGATCCAAGCCAAATACTGACTTCCACTCCCAAGTGTACCTCCGGCTCCCAATTTAAACGGTAGTGCCATTTTCCCTAACGCTCCGCCTTTTTTGGTGAGAACTACACCAGTTCGAAGCGTTACTACACGTGTCTTAGCTTGATCTACACTTTGGGCGATGGCCTCCCATTTAGCACACAGTTCATGGGTGAACTCGTGATGAGGAGAGGTTTCTTCAGTTACAACCTTGTCTCCTTGATTGCCGTAGTAACCAATCGCAGAGCCCGATAAGAGAACGGACGGAGGCGTATCACAGCTATTTATTTTTGAGACAAGCTCAGACGTGATGTCCCAGCGACTATCGCAAATTTTTTTCTTTTGAGTGTCTGTCCAGCGCTTATCGGCGATAGGCTCACCTGCTAGATTAATTACTGCGTCGAAATTCTCAAAGTTTTCTATTGAAGAAACGTTCTCGACGATTTTGACGTTCTCTCCCAATTTGCTCTTTGCCTTTGCAACGTCGCGAGAAATCACAGTGAATTCATGTTTTCGAGAATATTGACGAATAAATTCGCTTACTATCAGCCCTGTTCCACCGGTCAAAAGAATGTTCACAATTAGCTCCTCGAGGTATAACCTTATCCCGTCTTATTGCAAGATAGTGTCAGGGATACGGAATCAGAAAATCTAAGGGCATGTGGCTTATCGACCTCAACCTCAGCGTAGCGCACCGAAGAATGTTCCGCGGCAATGCTTAGCACATCGGCGGTAAGTTTTTCCAGTAGAGAAAAGCGGTTGTCTTCTACAAGCTTGATGATTGCCTTTGTAATCGTTTTGTAGTTAAGCGCATCACTCATATCGTCGGTGTTAGTCGCCTTTTCTGCGTCATAATCAATTTTCACGTTAACAACAACGTCCTGCTTGTTTTTTATTTCATCTTCATTGATGCCGATGTACGTACGTAGTCTTAAGTTTTTAATTTTAATAGTGGCAAGATTAAAGTTCATTGAAGTCTCTTGTTTGTAGTTGTTTATAAGTCGTTGTAAAGTGTTGTCGTTTCAGTCAGGAATGTAGCACAAAATGTCAATGGAACTACGCTCGCCAACAGCAAAAATTCTTATAGTTTTAGCATGTTTAGTAGTGGTGATGGCTGGTATTAAAGCCGCCAGTACGATCATGGTACCGTTTTTTCTCTCTATTTTTATAGCGATCGCGTGTAGCCCAATAATACGTTGGACCTCGAAATTCAGCGTGCCTAAATGGCTCTCTATCACCTTTGTTATACTGCTTATCGTTGTTTTTGGTTTTCTTTTAGCTGGCTTAGTTGGCCAGTCTATGACCGAGTTTCGAGAAAATTTGCCAGAATATAGAAGTAAGCTTGATACAGAGTTCGCCTGGGTTGTGTCCAAATTGGCTGAATTTAATATTCACATCAATCGAGAGTTAATTGCTTCTCACCTTGACCCCGCAACGGCTATGTCCGTAGCAACAAATTTCATCAGCGGAATGGGCGGCGTACTTTCAAACCTCTTTCTTATTCTTCTTACTGTCATTTTCATGCTTTTTGAAGCAGACAGTATTCCACGCCGGTTGCATATTGCCCTTGCTGATCCTGGAATGAAATTAAAGCATATCGACAGATTTATTCGTTCTGTGAACAGTTACTTAGCGATAAAAACTGTGGTCAGTTTAGGGACCGGCCTGATTATTGGTATTTGGCTGTATGTGATGGGAGTAGATCATTTCATGCTCTGGGCTGTGTTGGCTTTTATGCTCAACTTTATACCTAACATTGGCTCAATTATCGCTGCTGTGCCAGCGGTATTAATTGCATTTGTTCAACTTGGCCCCGCCTCTGCAGGTTTTGCAGCGCTTGGCTTTGTGCTTGTTAATACCATCATGGGTAATATGGTCGAGCCTAGATTAATGGGCAAGGGCATGGGGCTCTCTACACTTGTGGTATTCCTATCATTGATATTTTGGGGGTGGCTACTAGGCACCGTTGGAATGCTGCTATCAGTACCGTTGACCATGGTGGTTAAAATAGCACTAGAGTCTCGCGAAGAGAGCAAGTGGCTTGCGGTGCTGTTATCGAGTGAAGGTGAGAAGTCTGCTTCGTAACTTAGTGGAAGTAGAAAGTGGACAGACACTTGTTTGAAAGTCGATAGTGGACAGACACTCAACTGTTTTAGCGTAATTCTTCGAAAGATTGCCTTCAAATTAGATAGAAGCGACTGTCCGCTTCTATCTGTACAGTTTTTACGCCCGAAAAAGAAAGGTTAAAAGGCGACAGATACACTATCTATTTAAAAACAAATTTCTCTCACTGCTTTCTAGCTAAACAGTCAATTGAAGATATGTCTGTCTGCCCCAAACTTTTATGCAAATTTAAGTGTCTGTCCACTTTCTATGCACACCAAATCATTGTATGAACTTAAGTGTCTGTCCACTTTCATAACTCAGCAATTGAAAGCTCAAAGTTTGAACGACCATTCACAAACTCTGTTGTACTTTTTCAAGCACTATTCGGGATTGGGAAATTGAATTACGATACAAGCGCCGCCAAGCGGGCTGTCTTCGATAAGCATTCTACCTTCGTATATTGAAACTAAATCGGCCGCCAACGCCATGCCAATTCCATGGCCTTCTGTATAGGTATCGAGGCGAGTTCCTCGTTCTGATAAAAGCATCTTTTTGTCGTCAGGAATACCTGGGCCGTCGTCTTCCACTTTAATTGTTAGCCAACCAGCACTTTTCGTCACTGATACGATAATCTTATTGTTCGCAGCCTTGCATGCATTATCTACTAGGTTGCCACAAAGCTCCATGAAGTCAGTCTCGTCCCCTTTAAACTGAGTGTCCTCATCCACTTCTAACTCAATGGTAAGGGCTTTATCTTGGTAGACCTTGTCCATCGCATCGGCGAGTTTGTACAAAACAGGTAATATATCGATACCGTGTTGCCAACCAGATTTTCCTGCACTCGCTCGTTTCAACTGACGTTTAATTATTCTGTCAATTTGCTGTAGTGCTTCGTTTACCTCAGCGGGTAAACCACTAGTGCCCGATGCCACCGCCAAGGGCGTTTTCAAACTATGTGCTAAGTCTCCCAAGCTATTTTTATATCTCGCCCTTTGGGCGGCCTCAGTTTGAAGCAAACCATTAATGGATTGTTTTAAGGAATCGAATTCAACTGGATAGCGTGATTCTAACTGGCGTTTATGTCCACTTGAGGCTTGTGAAATCTCGTCAATTAACTTCCTAACAGGAAGAAGTACTAGGCTAATCCCGATAATAATAAAAATTAGGAGTGCTATACAGAGCGTGAAAATCCACTGCCACGTCGTGTCTAAGAACGTATTCCGCTCTGCTTCAAAAAGTGCTTTATTGTTAAATATATAAAACCGAACAGGCTCGAAGTCTCTACTTGAAGCAAATTCCGCAGTAAAGGCGTATACAAAAAACTCGGAATCTTTTTCAAACTTAGGTGTATGAAAATCCAAAAATAACTCGTTACCGACTGCAACGTCTATCTCAGGTGGTGCAAAGGTATATTCAAGAGCTGAGGCTGACTGCCAAATTACTTCGTCTCGAAACACAATCACGCCAAGATAACCTGATCCCGGAAGGTTTAACTGCTCTTCGTATAAAATTTCAGGCATATAGGGCAGGTCGCCATCTAACTCGAAAGCCGATAACAGACCTAAGTTCATCAACCTAAGCTCACTCATCTTGGCTTGCGTAAGGCTATCAGTATATGCCTCATCTAAAATGACAACAGTAAAGGGCGCAAATAACGCTAGAAGAACAATCGCTAGAACGATACTCCGAAGACGTAGCGACAATTGCCTCATAAACTTCTATTTATCCTATAGCCTCTACCTCGAAGGGTTTCGATTGGCTTTAACTCACCGGTCGGGTCCAGCTTTTTTCGCAGTCTTCCCACGAAAACCTCTATGACATTACTATCTAAATCGAAATCTTGGTCATAAATGTGCTCGGTTAGCTCTGTTTTTGAGATGACCTTTTGCGGGTTAAGCATAAGGTACTCCATGACTTTGTATTCGTAAGCTGTTAGATCCAGAGCTTGACCGTTTAACGATAGTTCTTCACTAACGGTATCCAGCGAGATAGGGCCGAACTGAATGGTTGGGTTCGCTTGTCCTGAAGCTCGTCGAATTAGTGCTTTTGTTCGAGCAAGTAACTCTTCGTTATGAAAGGGTTTGGTGAGGTAGTCATCGGCTCCGGCATCGAGGCCTTCTACTTTCTCTTGCCACCTATCTCTAGCAGTTAAAATGAGTATAGGGCAGGAAATATCAGCTTGACGAGCTTTTCGTATAACCTCAAATCCGTCTAGCTTTGGCATGCCTATGTCGACGATAGCCAGGTCATAGCTATATTCTTTAATGAGAAAAAGCGCGTGCTCACCATTATCTGCGAGGTCTACGCTATAGCCATTTTGCTGAAGGAGCGCATCAAGCTGGGTTAATAATCTGCTATCGTCTTCGGCTACGAGGATACGCATGTTAGTCCTTATCTTTACTTTTATTTACCTTGCCTGAACGCTTGTCTACATCTACTGACACTACTCGCCCCGACTTTTTAAGTACTTTTACCCGGTAGTTTTTTGAGGTCTGTTCAACTTTTAAAACGCGGCCATTTACAGCCGAGCGTGCACGCTCTGCAGCTTCGCTTTTTGATATATCGCCACCAGAATCTTGCAACGCCAATGCTGGCGTAGTGTTAGACAAAGCTAACACCAAACAAACTACTGCAACACGAAGCGATAATGCCATACAACCTCACAATTATTTTCCTACACAGGCCAAATTACAGATAAGTATAACTTGGTTAACTGAACCCATTCTGAACTAGGTTTAGTCTACCTTGCAGAGCAAAAGCTGTATATAAGCCTTAAGTAAATGGCTTTTAACAAAGAGCAAATATTGTGGACAGACACTTAATTGCAATAATGACGCAAGTCAAAATTAGAGTGTCTGTCCACAATCTATTTAAAGGCCTCATGTTACGAATATAGTCTAGCACTCTCGCTACTATTACAGATTGAGTAATCTTTACTATTACTTTGAAAAAGTGTCTGTCCGCTTTGTTGATTGTAGCTACGTGAGCAATATTTATGATGTTGTCGAGTCACTGTCCACGGTTTCCTTTACATCGATTAAACAGACCATGGGAATATATAAGTGTCTGTCCAAACCTGTACCTGCCTCGCGTTGGGTGAGAAGCAGACGTTTCTCAATAACTTTTTTTGCAAGAAAATTCGATAATATGGATTTTTTGGCATGTCATGTGCGATGAATAGGCTTTACATCAGTCAATAAAATGAAAATAAGGTGTTTCGTTCAACTGCTCGATTCAATAGTAACGTCGAATAGTAACGTCGGACAGACACTTATTTTCAACAAGGAGGAGCTATGTCTAGCGATATTAAGAAAACAATGTGGAAAGCAATGTCAGATAGTCCAAAAGTAATGGTAAGTCTGGTAGGCGAGGATATGCATGCCGAGCCTATGTACGCCCAACTTGATAAAGATGCTGATAGCGAGTTTTGGTTTTACACAAGTCGAGACAACCGCATTGCAAAAGGTGGAAAAGCCATGGTTCACTTTGCATCCAAAGGCCATGATGTATTTGCTTGTATCCGAGGCAATCTCACTGTTGAATCACGTAAAGAGTTGATTGATAAATACTGGTCTAATCCAGTAGAAGCATGGTTTGAGAAAGGTAAAGATGATCCTTCTTTATTAATGCTTCGCTTTGAACTTATAGATGCAGAAGTGTGGGATGCAGACCCTTCATTCAAAGGTATGTTTAAAATGCTTACTGGCAAAACGGTGAAGCCAGAAGAGATGGGTGAGCACGAAAAGGTCGATCTTTAAACGCAGCATCATGGGCCAATTTTATGACGAAGCTTTGAGGCGTTGGGGCACTCACTCAGATGAGCGAGTGTCTGACCACAAGGGATTGTTTATTGAGATTGTTGGCTGATTATTAAGTGACTGTCCATTTTCAACTAAATTAAGCGTGGTGAACAATTACGGGTGTGTATCCTCATTAGGCTAGCAAATGAGTGTCTGTCCACACTAGTTTGCTAAATAAGTGTTAGCTTCATAAGTGTTATAGAAACAAAAAAGCCCCTCAAAACCAGATTAACCCGGTCTTAAGGGGCTTTCGTTATTTTTTTACGTTACAGCGTTTAGCTAAAAACTAAGGCAAAACCTTTTTGTAAGGTTTAACTACAACACTTTCGTAAACACCTGCTTCGATGTAAGGGTCAGCGTCTGCCCATGCTTGAGCAGCTTCTAGTGAATCAAACTCTGCGACTACTAGCGAACCAGTAAATCCGGCTGGGCCTGGATCTGGGCTATCCACAGCAGGGAAGGGGCCAGCCATGATTAAACGGCCCGCATCTTTTAATGCATTCAAACGTTCAAGGTGAGCAGGGCGCGCTGCCAAGCGCTTTTCTAGACTGTCCGCAACATCGGTTGCACAAATCATATATAGCATGCGTTTACCCTTTTGCCGTAGCTGCTTTCATGCTTTCAACAAAGCTGCCGAGCTCGCTTAGCATTTTGTGACTGTCCGATAAATTGGCAGCGATAATATTCACTGTCGCCGAGCCTGAAATTGCGCCAGCGGCACCTGCGTCAACAGCAGATTTAACCTGTTCAGGTGTAGAAATACCAAAACCTAACAATGCTGGTGCTGCTTTGTGTTTATTCAAGCGCTCAATAAGCTCTGAAGCAGGCACGTTTGCAGCAGTTTCTGCGCCAGTAACGCCCGCACGACCTAGCAAATACGTGTAGCCTTTTGAGTATTCCCCGATTTTTTCCATGGTTTCGTCAGTAGCATTAGGTGGTGCAATCAAAATCTGAGAAATGCCAGTGGCTTCGGCTGCTTTTTGGAAAGGTGCCGCCTCGCGAATAGGAACGTCAGCAACCAAAATTGAGTCAACGCCCGCGTCTTGCGCTTTGGAGTAAAAGTTTTCGATGCCTTGGGCCATTACTAAGTTGCTGTACAGTAGCAAGCCGATAGGCACATCTGGATACTTTGCGCGAACCCGTGAAATTACGCCCAAGCAATCTGCTACCGTTACTTTGCTTTCTAGAGCACGAATAGCTGAGGCTTGGATAGTCGGGCCATCAGCAATGGGATCAGAGTAAGGAATACCCAGCTCTAGTGCATCTGCCCCGCTTTCGATCAACTTACAAATAATAGCTTCAGATTGCGCTAAATCGGGGTCGCCTACCATAACGAAAGGTACGAATGCGCCCTGGTTTTTCTCATCAAGGCCTGCAAACATTTCTGCATATCTATCCATTATAAATCGTCCCCTAAAATGTTGATAACGTGCGCTAAATCTTTGTCGCCACGACCTGATAAGTTAACTACGATGATAGTCTCTTCTTCCGCTTCATCTGCCATATTAAGCGCGTGCGCTAAGGCATGCGACGATTCAAGGGCAGGAATAATACCTTCTTTCCTTGCAAGCAATTGAAATGCGTTCAGCGCTTCTTCGTCGGTAGCGGCCACGTATTCCGCTCGGCCAATATCGTGAAGGTAAGCATGCTGAGGGCCAACAGCAGGGTAGTCCAGACCAGCAGATACTGAGTAGCTCTCTTCAATCTGGCCTTCTTTGTCTTGCATAATGAAGGTGTAAGCGCCATGAAGAATACCTTTTGTACCCGTCACGATAGTTGCGCCGTGCTCTTTGGTGTGCACACCTTTACCCGCAGGCTCAACGCCAACTAGGCGCACAGATGGCTCATCAATAAAGTCTGCAAACATACCGATAGCATTTGAGCCTCCGCCGACACATGCTACTACGGCGTCAGGTAAGCGACCTTCTTTTTCCATAATTTGTGCACGAGTCTCTTCACCAATCATGCGGTGATATTCACGAACAATGGTAGGGAACGGGTGAGGACCCGCAGCTGTGCCTAACAAATAGTGCGCTTTATCATAGTTTGCTGACCAGTCGCGCATGGCTTCGTTTACGGCATCTTTAAGCGTACCAGAACCGGCATTCACAGGAATAACCTCTGCGCCCATAAGCTTCATTCGGAACACGTTTGGCGCTTGACGCTCAACATCTTTCGCACCCATATAAATACGTGCTTTTAGCCCCAATAATGCACATGCTAACGCGGTTGCAACACCGTGTTGGCCTGCTCCTGTTTCGGCGATAACTTCTTTTTTACCCATGCGCTTGGTAAGTAGCGCTTGGCCCAACACCTGGTTAGTTTTGTGTGCGCCGCCGTGAAGCAAGTCTTCACGCTTTAGGTATAATTTTACCTTTGGGTTGCTTACTAGATTGCGAGTTAACGTCATTGATGTGGGGCGACCGGCATAGTCTTTTAACAGAGATAAAAACTCTTCGTTAAATGTCGGGTCGTCCTTGGCATCCAAAAATGCTTTTTCCAGCTGGTCTAGCGCCGGAATAAGTAGCTCGGGCACGTACATGCCACCAAATTCACCAAATTTTGTATCTAACTGGTTCATTACGTTGTCCTATTTTTAAATTAGTAACGGCGGCAAATGGCAAAAAGCGCATCGAGTTTTTCTTCGCTTTTCACGCCGGGTGCGGTTTCTACACCTGAATTCACGTCAATAGCACCACTGCCGGTTGCAATAGCATCTGCAACGTTCTGGGCGTTGATACCACCAGCGAGCACTAACTTATGCTTCGCTTCGATATCGTTTAATAGCTGCCAGTTGAACGCTTCGCCCGTACCGCCTTTTGCATCGCCTACTTGGCAATCCAGAAGAACGCGGCTTACAAGGCTATTTTTTAAGTGTCTGTCCACTGCGTCTGGTAGTGCGTCAGAAGATGTTGCTTCAACGCCTTCGACTTTCCAAATTTCACAACCTTCTGGAAGCTTGGCAGCAAGCGCTGAAATGTAGGTGTCATCTTCGCTGCCGTGAAGCTGTACGGCAAAAAGGTTGAGCGAGGCGGCGAGTGATGCCACTTCATCAATGTCGTGATTAACGAACACACCAACAAAAGCACCGTCAACGCTCTGCGTTATAGTCAAAGCCTGTGCTTCGCTCACACAGCGTGGCGATTTTTCAGCGAAGATAAGCCCGCCAAAGCTAGCACCTTTATCAAACGCCATTTGCGCTTGTTCGGGGGTGGTAAGTCCACACACTTTAACTGCGCCATTCACTAACGTTTTTACTGCGCGCGGTAGGTCAGACTCTGCCATTAACGCACTGCCCACCAAAAAGCCTTGGGATACAGGCGCTAAACGAAGCACGTCTTGGTGTGTGTATATGCCCGACTCTGAAATAACCACGTAATCGTGCGTGGCTTTTTCAAGCATGGGCACAAGGCGTTCGGTTGTGGCTAAATCGGTAGAAAGGTCGCGTAAGTTGCGATTGTTGATACCAATGATATTGGCTTCAAGGGCAATAGCGCGCTCCATTTCTTCTTCATTACTTACTTCGGTAAGAATGTCTAATGACAGAGCATTGGCAACGCTTGCCAACTCGCGATATTCGTCATCATTTAGCACACTAAGCATTAATAGCACTGCGTCGGCATTATAGTGACGGGCTAGATACACTTGATAGGTATCAACGAAGAAATCTTTGTTAAGCACAGGCTGCGCAACACGCTCAGTAACATAAGCTAAGTACTCAAATTTACCTTGGAAGTACTTCTCGTCTGTCAGCACAGAAATACCGGCAGCATAAGGCGTGTAAGCCGCTAAGATCTCGTCTAAATCGAAATGCTCTCGAATAAGGCCTTTTGAAGGCGATGCTTTTTTGCATTCGAAGATAAAGCCTGCGTTTGGCTCACTAAGTGCGGCAAATAAACTCTTCTCGGAAGGAACTAGATTCGCCTTGAAGCCTTCTAGCGGCAGTGCATCTTTGCGTGCGGCCACTTCTTCTCGTTTGTCTGCAACAATTTTCTCAAGCACATTAGCCATTCGTGCTTACCTCCTGAGTAATTTTGGCAACCTTCGTTAATAACTGCATGGGTAACCCTTCGGCCATAGCGTTCATCGCCATTTCAGCCCCTTCTTTGAAGGTTGAGGCTTTACCGGTTACTTTCAACAGTGCCCCGCAGTTCATAGCGATAGCGGCACGGTGCGCCTCTTTACCTTCGCCGTTTAGCGCTGCTTCAACAAATTGTTTGTTTTCTTCAGGTTCACCGCCCTCAATCGCAGAAAGAGGATAATGCGGTAAACCGAAGTCTTCAGCGGTAACGGTAAGCTTGCGAATATCGCCATGCTCAAGGTCGTAAATCATTGATTCGCCGTGAAGCGCCAGTTCATCCAAGCCATCGCCATGCACTATCATTGCGCGGTGTTGGCCAAGCAGCATAAGGGTTTTTGCGTAAGGTTCAAGCAGTTCGGGGGAGTATACGCCGAAAACGCCATGAGTTGGACCCGCCGGGTTTGCCAGCGGCCCCAGTATATTAAACAAGGTTCTGGTCTTCATCGCAGCGCGCACGGGGGCTGCGTGGCGCATACCGGCGTGATAAACCGGTGCAAAAAGAAATGTGAAATTTGCTTCATCTAAGCACTTGCGGGAAGTTTCTGGGCTTATTTCTAAATTAAGACCAAACTGGCGAAACAAATCAGCAGAGCCAGACTTACTCGATACACTGCGATTACCGTGTTTCGCCACCTTCACGCCACAAGATGCAGCAACAACGCCGGCAGCGCTGGAAATATTAATGGTATTGTGGCCATCGCCGCCTGTACCAACGATATCTGCAAACTCATAAGAGGGAGAGGGAAAAGGCAATGCATTTGCAACCATGGCACTCGCTGCACCCGCAATTTCGCTGGGAGATTCTTTTTTCATTTTCAGCGCAGTCAGCACTGAAGCAATCATCACCTCGCTTTGCTCACCGTGCATGATGCTGTTAAACAAGCTGTATGCCTCGGTTTGCGACAGTGATTCTCGCAACATAATTTGTTCTAGTAGAGGGCCTGCGTTAAGCATGGTTCGCTCCCTGTAACGTTAAATAGTCAATACTTTGCTTTAACAGCAAACTGCCGTGGGCTGTTAAAATAGATTCTGGGTGAAATTGGAAACCCAACATGCGATCTTCGCTATTGTAAACTGCCATTACGGCCTCACTGCCGTCATCGTTTATTGTAGATGCGCAAACAGTAAGGTTTTCAGGCAATGAATGTGCCACTAAAGAGTGGTAGCGTGCTACATGTAAGGGCTGCTGTAAGCCTTTGAACATAGCATCTTCAGAATGGGTAATAGCAGAAGACTTGCCGTGCATAACTTGGCTGGCGCGACCTACGGTGCCGCCGTAATGCTCAACAATAGCTTGATGGCCTAAGCAAATACCAATTACGGGGAACACGCCGTGTACCTTTTTAAGTAGCTCAGGCATACAGCCGGCTTCACTTGGTGCGCCTGGACCTGGTGACAACATAAGAAGCACTGGGCCTTTCGTTGCTTGTTCCTGCATTCTTTCAAACAGAGTATTTGCTGAAACCGTGTTGCGATAGACCTTAATGTCTAGGTTTAAGGTGCGCAGTTCGTCCACAAGGTTGTAGGTAAATGAGTCTACGTTATCGAGCAAAAATAGGGTGGTCACTTGCTGATTCATGCGTTGCCTCCTTCATTTAATGCAACGTTAATACTTTCAGCTTCTTCTTGTAGCGCTGCTTTTACTGCACCAATTACCGCTTGCGCCTTAGCGCGGGTTTCGTCAGCTTCAGCTTGTGGAACCGAGTCATATACTACGCCTGCACCAGCTTGAATATAAGCCGTGCCGTTTTTCACAAACGCTGAGCGAATGACGATACAGGTGTCCATATCGCCTTGACCATTCAAGTAGCCAACCGCGCCGCCATAACTGCCGCGGCGTTTTTTCTCTACTTCGCGAATTAACGTCGCTGCGCTTACTTTTGGTGCGCCCACTAGTGTGCCCATGTTCATGCAGGCTTGATAAGCGTGCAGTGGATCTAAGTCGTCACGTAGCTGGCCAACCACGCGCGACACCAAGTGCATCACGTGAGAGTAACGGTCAACTTTTAGCAAGTCTTTCACATAGCGCGTACCTGGGCGACTCACCTTTGCCACATCGTTTCGGGCAAGGTCAACCAGCATAATGTGCTCAGACTTTTCTTTTGTGTCTTCGCGAAGGTTAAGCTCAATACGGCTGTCTAAATCTCTGTCGATACTGCCATCAGGGCGCTTGCCGCGTGGACGGGTACCAGCAATCGGGTAAATCTCTACCTGATTGCTCTCTCTTTCGTATTTAAGCGCTGATTCAGGAGAGGCACCAAATATGCTGAAAGCGGCATCTTGCATGTAAAACATGTAAGGGCTTGGGTTTGATTCTTTAAGTTTAGCGTAAGCAAGTAGGGGCGACGGGCAGGGGAGAGAGAATGTACGCGAGGGCACAACCTGAAAAATGTCGCCAGCTAAAATGTGCTGTTTTAAGTCCAGCACATGGTTGCAAAACTGTTCATCACTTAAATCAACACTCACTTCAACGCTTGGGTCAAAAGAAGAAAGTGACTGTCCGCTTTCGGTTTCGTTTGGGCTTTCTGAGTCGGAAACGAGTGACTGTCCGCTTTGTGCTTCACGTTCTACATCAGCAATCTTTGCTGTATTTGCACCGACTAGCACTGGCTCAGCGGGCATATCGTGTAGCTGCTGATGAATTGCTTCTAAGCGCTGAGCAATGGCAAAGTATTGCTGGGCAACGTCTTGTCCGCTAAAAACACTGCCAATTAAATGTGTCTCGCGGGTTTGGTGGTCAACGGTAATTAAGGTCTCTGCCAAGTAAAACACAAAGTCTGGACAGTCATTTTCACCTTCTGCAACATCGGGTAATTTTTCAAAGCCTGCTAGCATGTCGTAGGCAAATACACCGCCTAAGAAAACCGCGTGGGGATGTTGGCGGATTGGCGTTATCTTATTGATAACAATGCGAAGCGCGTCCATTACGCTTGCGGCTTTTAAGCGACTGTCTTCGTCAAGTTCACCGTCAGCTTCATCACACATCAAGGTGATTGAAGTGTCTGTCCTTTCTTTGATGTGTAGGCCGTCAGGGGCGTGGTCAACAAATAAAGGTAACACTGAAGCGCCGTTACCTGTCAGTGCTTTTACTTCAACGCGGTTGCCCCGGCATTCCATGCGCAGTGCTGCGTCAACCATTAACAAGCTTTGTAAATCGTCTTTAGAATCAATTTCTGCCGACTCTAAAAGCAATGCGTTATTTTTATTGCCACAAAGGTGGGCAAACGCGGCAAGTGGATCATCGACATAGTGTCCCACCTGCTCAATTGTCTCTACCTTACCTGGAGAAATCCCCAGTTCCGCTAAACTCATTTTTGCTACTCTCCAACTGCAAAAAGACAAAAAAAAGGCCCGTATAAACGGGCCTTTATGTGTATTCATTCACGCACTACAGTGCACACCGCCCGTTAAGTTAGGGAGTGCCACCACCAAGCTGCAATTGTCATTGCTGTCGAAATGTCGTATGAATGCATGAATTACTCGTTGTTTCTACAAACTTCAATAGGATTTGAAGCCGTTAGTACGTATACTTTGTGTGTATAGAAGAAAACAAATTGCCCTTTGTGTCAACCTAAAATTTGCATAAGACATTGAAAATAGATCTACATAGTCATACAAAATTCTCTGATGGCCACTTAACCCCAGAAGAATTAATCCTTCGCGCGCACACCATGCAGGTGGATGCGCTTGCCGTTACCGACCACGATACCGTAGCCGGTTTAGAAGAAGCGCACGCTACTCAAGCAAAACAAAAACGAGCACTCACTATAATTGATGGTGTTGAAATTTCCACCACATGGCACAGTTTCGATATCCATATAGTTGGATTAAATGTGGACAGACACTGCCCAACGTTTCTTGAGCGGCTGCAAGGCCAGTCTCAAACCCGAGAAGCCCGAGCTGAAAAAATTGCTGATAAGCTCGAAAAGTGTGGGTTTGAAGGTGTTCTAACGCGAGCAAAAGCGCTAGCGGGCGTTGGCCAAGTGACACGGGCGCACTTTGCGCGCGTATTAGTAAACAACTACGGTGTGCCAAGTATGGACGCCGCGTTTAAAAAGTATCTTGGCAAAGGCAAACGAGCTGCAGTTAAAGCAGAGTGGCCAAGCATCGAAACGGCTATCGAGTGGATACACGATGCAGGTGGACAAGCTGTACTGGCTCATCCTGCTCATTATGATATGACAGCGAAGTGGCTACGGCGCTTGGTGGCCTTGTTCGAACAAGCAGGTGGCGACGCCATTGAAACCGCATTTCCAGGTATCAATAAAACCAAACAAGAGCTTATTAATGAGCTTGCACAAACCCATGAGTTGTTAGCATCGGCGGGCTCTGATTTTCACTTTCCGTCTCGTTGGACTGAGCTGGGCAAAAATTTAGGCATTAGCAGTAAGCTCACTCCTGTATGGCATAATTGGAAACAATTTGAAGGGCAGATGGCTGAAAGCTAGGAAAATCTAATTTGCTACGCTCACGGTATGAATGGGTGATGTAACGCAAATGGTTCACGTGCGATTGATGAGCGATATTGCTAATTAATTTGCCGAGAGTTGTTAAGTAAAAAGCCCAAAAGCAAGCTTAATAAGTGGACAGACACTTACCCCGTAGGCAAAGTAGTATCGTTCTGCGCGTTTAAGAAAAGGAAGTAATTATGAGTCAATTTTTCTATGTGCACCCCGACAACCCGCAAAAGCGCCTAATTAGTCAGGCTTGTGAGTTAATTCGAGAGGGAGCAGTGGTGGTCTATCCGACAGACTCAGGCTACGCCATAGGTTGCCAAATGGAAGACAAAAAGGCGCTTGAGCAGTTGTGTCGTATTCGTCAAATCGATAAAGATCACAACTTTACCTTAATGTGCCGAGACATGTCTGAGCTATCAATTTACGCAAAAGTAGACAACACGGCGTTCAGACAAATTAAGAACAACACACCAGGGCGTTACACCTTCGTGTTGAAAGCGACCCGCGAAGTACCAAAGCGTTTGCAAAATCCTAAACGTAAAACCATAGGTATTCGTGTGCCCGATAACGCCATTGCACTTGCATTATTGGAAGAGCTGGGCGAGCCGTTGATGTCTACGTCTTTGATTTTGCCAGGTAACACCATGGCTGAATCAGACCCAGATGTCATTCGCGACAACCTAGAAAAGCAAGTAGGACTTATTATTCACGGTGGTTACATTGGTGAGCAGCCCACTACCGTGGTTGATTTGTCGGAAGACACGCCAGTCATTGTGCGACATGGCACGGGCGATCCGTCTCCCTTTGAGTAACTTTCATTTTCCTGTTTTTTGAACAGATTGTTGTAAATAGACCATTTTAAATAGCTTCTTTTGCTAGTTGCAGGTGAAAGCTATAGTAGGAAGCCGTAAGCTATGTCGCGAGGGCCTATAGCGCTTCGCTGTACAGCGAAGCGCTGCAGTCTCTCGCGTGAACGCGTAAATAATAATATCAATAATCGCCGCTTTGTTAGCGCGTAAAAACGGTTGTGGAACTGTGTCAGAGCTTGTTGAAGAAAATAATAACGATAATGAGGCCTCCGTTGAGAAGGGGCTTGCGACACCTGTTCAGCAGCCGTTGCCACTTGCGTTTATTAATGGCGAAGCGCTGATTGAAAAACCTGAAGATCTCTTCATTCCCCCCGATGCGCTAGAGGTTATATTAGAAACCTTCGAAGGGCCTCTCGACTTACTGCTTTATCTGATTAGAAAACAAAAGTTTGATATCACCACATTACCCATAGCTGACGTAACCAAGCAGTATATGGAATATGTGGATGCCATGATGTCGCTAAAATTAGAGCTGGCGGCAGAGTACTTGCTGATGGCAGCCATATTGGCAGAAATTAAGTCCAGACTTCTACTGCCTAAACGCAGTGACGATTCCGACGAAGAAGAAGACCCTCGCGCAGAGCTTATTCGCCGATTAAAAGAATACGAGCTAGTAAAGCAAGCAGCAGAAGATTTAGATATTCAGCCTAGACTTGAACGGGATATTTTCACCACTCACGTTGAACTAAGTGAGAATGTGGCGCCAATTCGTATTGAGCCCGACGTGTCTTTAGCTGAAATTGTATTGGCGTTCAGCGCGGCCATGAAGCGCGCTGAAGCGTTTGAACATCATACTATTGCTAGGGAAGCACTGAGCACGCGAGAGCGCATGTCGCTCATCTTGTCGTTACTCACAACAACAGAGTATACGCCGCTTGAACGCCTATTTACGGTTGAGGAAGGTAAGGCTGGTGTAGTGGTTTGCTTCTTAGCAATTTTAGAATTAGTAAAAGAACAGCTAATTTTATGCATTCAGGCAGGTCCTTATGCAAAAATTCATGTAAAATTAGGTGCCCATGAAGAAAATTAACACGGCGCAGCTTAAACAATTGGTTGAGGCAGCAATATTTGTTGCTGATAAGCCTATTTCAAAGCAGCATTTAAAAGAAACGGTACTTAATGAGTTTACCGTCGCTGATAGAACCTTGAGTAAGGTGCTTAACGAGCTAAAGTTAGATTATCAGCCAAGGGGCATTCAACTGGTGGAAGTAGCAAGTGGCTATCGCTTTCAGTCGTTAGATGCGTTAAGCCCGTGGTTAAGCAAATTGTGGCAGGAAAATGCGCCAAAGTATTCTAGAGCAATGCTCGAAACCTTGGCACTCATTGCTTATCGGCAACCTATAACCCGCGGAGAAATAGAGCAGGTAAGGGGCGTGGCGGTAAGCAGTAATATTATAAAGACACTCACAGAACGAGACTGGGTAAAGGTAGTAGGACACAAAGAAGTGCCTGGGCGACCAGCGCTTTACGCAACTACCAAAGGCTTTTTAGACTATTTTTCGATGACGTCGTTGAGCGATTTGCCCAATGCCGACGCTTTTGAAAATATGGCAGAAAGCGTTGCATCAGACTCGCCGCTTAAGGTGTTAAATGAGGCACCGTCAGAATAGACCGTGCGACCGTAAACAAGCAATTAAAGAGTGAAAAACCATGACTGAAAAGTTGCAAAAAGTGCTAGCTAACCAAGGGCTAGGCTCGCGACGAGAAATGGAACGTTGGATTGAAGAAGGCCGAGTATCGGTTAATGGTACAAAAGCGACATTAGGAGATAGAGTCGATCATACTGCGCAAATTCGTGTAGATGGTCATTTGTTATCTCGTCAGACAGAACAGCCTGTCTGCCGTGTGTTGATGTACAACAAGCCTGAAGGTGAATTGTGCAGCCGTCACGACCCTGAGGGGCGCGATACGGTATTTGACCGTCTTCCCGCTATTCGATTAGGACGTTGGATCACCGTTGGTCGTCTAGACATGAATACCAGTGGCCTGCTGTTATTCACCAACGATGGTGAACTAGCCAACCGCTTAATGCACCCAAAATGTGAAGTAGAACGCGAGTACGCAGTGCGTGTGTTCGGCGAAGTTACTGGAAAAACGCTTCATACCCTGCAAAAAGGGGTAGAACTAGAAGACGGCGAAGCAAAATTCCTGACAATTTCAGGTGCGCCTACGCCGCAGCATGCTGAAGATGAAAGCATGAACCGTTGGTACAACGTGACTTTGAAAGAAGGACGTAACCGCGAAGTACGTCGTCTTTGGGAATCGCAAGGCGTGCAGGTAAGCCGTTTGATCCGTGTTAAATATGGCCCAATCGAACTGCAAAAGCGTTTACCGCAAGGTGCATGGGTAGAACTTGGGTTAGAAGACGTGAACGCCCTCCGTAGTCATGTTCAACTGCCGGATGAAACGCAAACTATGGTTAATGTACGCCAGGGTAAACTTGACCACGCGCGTTTAAGTCGCATGCGTCGCTCGGTTAAAAAGCATAAAGTGCGTAAGCAACAAGGTTTGAATAAACGAGCTGGGCGCCCCGCTAAACGTAAGTAATATCCAACTATATCTATTTGAATACTCAAGGCCGCGAGCAAATGCTAGCGGCTTTTTTATGCCAGCATAAAATACAAACCTACTAACAATCAGAGTGGGTAAATTAATGCTACTAATCAATTAGCGTGTTGCGATCTTCTTTCCAAACGATGGCGTAGGAACGTATGAATCTGCTACATCAAGTAGCAAAGGCCACACGGAATAGGAGATTGTTATGAAAGATATGCCTCAGTTAGGAATGGGAACGTTTCGATTAAAGGGTGACGAGGCCCGTGAATCAGTCAGTAAAGCGCTAGAGGTTGGTTTCAGACACATTGACACCGCACAAATTTATGACAACGAAGCACAAGTTGGCGATGCCATAAAAACCAGCGGCCTTGATAGAAGCGAACTGTTTGTCACCACCAAGGTGTGGTATGAATCTTTGGGAGACGATCACTTTATACCAAGCGTTCACGAAAGCTTAGAAAAGCTAAAGCTAGAATATGTTGATTTGCTTCTTATTCATTGGCCATATCCAGGTAACGATATTTCACTAGAAAGTTACTTAGGCAATCTTGCCAAGGCGAAAGAGCTTGGGCTTACTCGTCATATTGGGGTGTCTAATTTCACTATTGATTTGTTAGATAAGGCCGAAAAAATTCTTGGTAAAGGCGAAATTTACACTAACCAAATTGAAATCCATCCTTTCATGCAAAATAAGAAAGTTGTTGAAGCGTGTAAGGGAAAAGGCATAAAAGCGACCGCATATATGCCATTTGCTGTAGGCAAAGTTATGAAGGATGAAAACTTATTGCGAATAGCGCAAAACCACAATGCGACGCCGGCGCAAGTGATATTGGCGTGGATGGAGAAACGCCACATTCACGCCATTCCTTCATCAACCAGTAAAGTACATTTGGCGGAGAATTTAGCTTACGGTGGTGCACATCTAACTGATTCAGAGCTCGAGCTTATTGATGATCTAGATAACGGTGACCGAATTGTAAGCCCAGATTTTGCTCCAGACTGGGATTAACGATTTATAGAGCGCGTTTATCTTTAGACTACTAACGGGATAGCGTTTAATTTTACCTAGCTCTGTGTACTAGGCTAAAGTGAGGGCCGCCTTTGAGGTACTAATGGCGGCCCTTGAAGAGTCTTTGAATTACCGGTTCAGATTAAATCGATAGATGTGACTTGGTATGGACTCGTGTAGAGGTGTTTTTTAAGGCATGTGATACCGAAAACATCACATGCTCTATTCGGCTTGCTCTATTTCTTTGATGACTTTGGCAGGGTTACCACCAATGACCACATTGTCCCTAAAAGACTTAGTTACCACCGCGCCAGAGGCCACAACCACATTGTCACCCAATGTCACACCAGGGTTTATCACCGCCATGCCTCCAATCCAGCAATTGTCGCCAATAGTTATAGGCTTGGCGAACTCGATGCCGGTTGCCCTTTGCACAGGATCTAATGGGTGCGTAGCGGTGTACAAACCGACTTGAGGCGCAATCATGCAGTTATCACCTATCGTGACCTTCGCTGCATCTAAAATCACACAATTGAAGTTAGCGAAAAAATTCTCGCCTACGTGGATATTTTCGCCGTAGTCGCATTTGAATGAAGACTCGATGTAAAGCCTTTTTCCAGTACTACCAAACAGCTCCTTCAATAGTCTTGTACGCTTTTTGTGGTCGCTTTGACAAGTCGCGTTGAGCTCGTCTAATTGTATACGGCATTGCTTTCGCAACGCCGTCAACGCTTTGTCTGAAGGGAAGTATAAATCGCCAGCAAGCATCTTTTCTTGTTCAGTCATGTCATTCCGAAACGTTAGGCTTGGATATTGGAGCCAATACGTTACTGCGCACCATCGTAGCTTACAACGACTTTTTGTTTTAACTCGTCACTTTCAATGTCTAGGTTAACAGGGCGGTGCAGAACAATATTGCCGTCTACAGTAACCGATGCACTAATCGATAGGGTAGGTTTGTTGTCTGATTTCTTGCCCCACGAGCTTTCACTTTCCTTATATACGATATCGCCTAAAACGTGAGAAGAGCCAGATAAAGTAATATCGCCGTTGAGTGTTTTGATGTGTTTTTCAATGGTTGTATCAACGGCTGTTATGTCTCCATTCACTGTTTCAACGCTACCGCCAATTGTACTTTGAGTAGGAAGCGTAACATTTCCATTCACGGTCTCTATACCCTTAAGCACATTGAGGTGTGAATCTGCATTTACATCGCCATTTACAATGTCGATATTTCGGACAGACACATGGCTACCCATTTCAAGGTTTCCGTTAACGATGCTGACTTCATCCGCGCCACCATGATCGCTAATTTCCACATTGCCATTAACAGATGAAATATCGCCAGCGTGCTTCCCTTCAGCTATGTCAATATTGCCTAGAATAGAACTGAAATCGCTGCCTTCTAATGCACTAGCGTCGCCAACATGGATTACGCAGCCAGTTAGCAAAGAGGCTGAAAGCAACATAGCTGCACTAGCAATAATAGACTTTTTCATATTCTTATATCCTTGATTGTTTTATAAATACTTAATAACACGCTTTGACGGTATTGATATCAAACACAAATTTTGTTGTGCATTTATAAAATACATATCACGTATCATGCCACTCTTAAAAAACATTTTAAATCAAAAGGTTAGTTTGATATGCCAAAGGGGGAAGACTGCCTCAATGGTGTAATGACTAATTTTATAGTTTCATCTGCCACCGGATGGCGAATTTGACCATCCTGTACCACATGGCCCTAAGCTCAGAAGGGAGCTCAGAAGGGGACAGACACTCGCTTAAAAGAAATTAATAAAAGAAATGAATTAGAGAAATGGACAGACACTCAATGTGAATACACTTTTTGGTTACAAGCTGCTT
The DNA here is from genome assembly GCF_036864475.1 of Alteromonas sp. S005. Taxonomy (NCBI): domain Bacteria; kingdom Pseudomonadati; phylum Pseudomonadota; class Gammaproteobacteria; order Alteromonadales; family Alteromonadaceae; genus Alteromonas; species Alteromonas sp. S005. Next base: position 29,870 of record NZ_JAZETN010000018.1, read on the forward strand.
TTTTCAGTGTGTGTCCAAGAAGTACAGGTAGCAATTTGAGTGTGTGTCCACGAGTACAGGCGAGGTTTTAACCTATGCGAGTGTCTGTCCTCAAATTTTAATAGTATGTTGGTATATGTGGTTTTTACTTTTTAGCGAGGTTAGGTGGCGATGATAAAGATTTATCACAACCCAGAGTGCGGCACGTCTAGGAATGTACTGGCGGTGATCAAGGCTGCTGGGTATGAGGTGCAGGTTATTGAGTATTTACATATTGGGTGGGAACGTGAACAACTAACTTATTTGTTAAATGCAGCTAACCTTAACCCTCGACAGGCACTTCGCACAACAAAGTCGCCAGCTGCTGAACTAGGGTTACTTGATGAGACAGTGAGTAACGAAACTATTTTTGAATTGATGTTGAAACACCCCATTTTAGTGAATCGGCCTATTGTTTGCATTTCCAAAGGTGAATACGAAAAGTCGGCCTCATCTATCGAACTAGTCGATGACGCCAAGACTGTTTCTAGTAGATTGAAAGAAACAGTAAAACTTTGCCGGCCAAGTGAAGCTGTTTTAGATATTTTACCTGTATGGCCACAAGGCCCTTTGGCTAAAGAAGACGGAACACCACTTATAGACCAAGATGGTAAACGAGTAATTTAAACGGAGTAGTTTATGCAGGACAAGTACACGCAATTGAATAAGGCTAAAAGGCTTGCATTGGCCTGTTTGATTTTTGCCGCAGGTGTATTTGTCTTTACAGTATTACTACCCAAGTTTTACCCAAACCTGCAGAGTGCATGGTGGTTAGGGCTTATTAAGATGGCGAGTGAGGCGGCACTTATTGGTGGTCTAGCTGACTGGTTTGCAGTGACGGCATTATTTAAGCCAATTCCAGCGAAGTACCCCATTCCTCACACCAATATCGTGGCTAGTAACAAGTCTGTTATTGCTAATAACCTGTCATTGTTCGTTAAGGAAAAGTTCTTTCATCCCGAAGCAATAGAAAAGCTAATTCGGGACAGCGACCCTGCTAAGGGCGCGGGAAGGTGGTTGTCACAGGATAGAAACGCTGCCCGTTTAAGTCGCTTTCTATGCGATGCTTTCGCAGGCGTTCTGCGTGTACTCGATGACAAACCTGTGAAAGCGTTTATCGCTAAAACCGCACAGAAGGGCATTAACCAACTTGATCTTAGACAATTGATGGCAACCTCGTTAAGCGCCGTTACGAAAGAGCGTCAGCATCAGGTAGTGCTTGATAGGGTATTAGGAAAATTAGCCAAACTGCTCGCAGAGCCAGAAACACAAATCTACATAGCAGATACCTTAGTGGTCTGGTTAAAAACAGAATATAGCCGTATTGAAAAGTTATTGCCGTCTAGTTGGCTAAGCGAGCAGGGGGCACTCATTGCCGTTAAAGCGGTTTCAAGTATTTTAGAAGATATATACGAGGATGAGCACCATCCTATTCGCCATGCGTTCGACGAGCAGGTGCATGAGTTTTTATACGAGCTACAGCACAGCCCGTTAATGGAGAAAAAGGTAAACAGCTACCGTGAAAAAATCATCAATGACCCTGCGTTAAATACCTATGTTCAGCAATCATGGGCCAAATTCCATCAATGGCTTTTAAGGTCGCTTGAAGAGCAAAATGGCAAAGCAGAAACTAAAGTGTCGGGTCTTCTGAAAGATTTGGGCACAACGTTAACGCAAGACAGCGAGTTGGCAAAAGCGTTTAATAAGCATATTGGTGAAGCAGCAAAATATATGGCGCCTGAGTTGGCTGAATTTCTAACCCGTCACATACGCGATACCATTAATAGCTGGGATGAACGTGAAATGGCTGTTCAGGTGGAGCTAAATATCGGTCGCGATCTTCAAAAAGTACGTATAAATGGCACGATTGTAGGCGGGTTGATAGGTGCAATATTGTTTGGTGTAGAGACGCTGCTGGGCCTCTGATACAAATGAATTGGATTTATTCTTAGAGGTGTCGAAATTATTTACAGTTCAAAAAGTAGACAGCATTGTGAAAGTTATAGTTGTATGAAAAATATACGCTATTTAATGTGGGTATGGTTTATGCTACCAAGGCGAAACGCTAAATAATCAATATTGGTGCGTGGTGCAGTAGGTATTACGTTTAGTTGTCGCAAGCCCTTCTACGGCGAAAATTGATAGTTGTTTTAGTTACATTCAAAGTAATTAAAAAAAGGCTATCTTCAAGGATGAACATATTTTATAAGGAAGTAACGCAACGTTGTCCTCATGGCATTGTTGTATTCGAAATATTTCTCAGCTTACTCTCTCTTAACTCCCTTCGCGCTCTCACTAATTGTGAGCTGAGCCGTTCAGAAAATCATTCAATCAAAACAATATTCAAACCTGCTCGTTGTTGGTGGTGGGTTACTAATCAAATTACACGTCATTTCAATATTTAAGGACAAAAGTTATGGCAACTCCTATCAGCAACGAACGTTTAGTCAACTCTATTATCAACAACAGTATAGGTGCCAATCATACCGCAGCGTTTGCTGACGGCAGCTATATTACCGTCTGGCATTCAACACGAGATGTCGCAAATTCATATGGTATTTATGCCCAGCGGTTTAACGCGAATGGCACACCAATAGGGCATGAGTTTCAAGTGAATGTTCCGTCTAACTCATATAGTAATCAGCAAAATCCCAAGGTGACTACACTGGCTGATGGTAGTTTTGTGGTGACTTGGCATGGCGCTGGTGAGGGGGACGGAGCTGGAATTTTTGCTCGACATTTTAACGCATCTGGTGAGCCCACGACTGGCAATATATTAATAAATGAAGTCACCTCTTCAACGCAAGATTACCCCGATATTGCTACGCTAGATAACGGAAATATAGTAATCGGATGGCGCAGTGACAACAGTAATAACGCTGAGCTTGTTTTTCGAGCGTTCGATAGCTCACTAACTGCAGTCTCAACAGAGCAGGCAATTACCGTACAGGGCGACACTACTAATTATTATTTAGATATAAGTGCTCATGCAGGAGGGTTTGCGGCTACTTGGTACCCTTATTACGGAGATGAAGCAGTAAGGTTCCAGCAGTTTAACAATGACCTGAGTGAAAAAGGCGCAATTACTCAAGTTGGCTTACAGGTGGGCGGGGATCAAGATAACCCAAAAATCGAATACTTCAGTAATGGTGATTTTGTCGTTGTCTGGGAGGAAGTCAGTGGTTTTGATGGTTCAGGTGACGGAATTTACGCACAACTATTTAATGCTGATGGAACCAACGCATCTGGAGTGTTTCTTGTAAATACAACAACGAGTAGTTCGCAGAACAGGCCCGATGTCGCTGTGCTCGATGACGATACTTTTGTAGTGACTTGGGACGGTCGAACTACGTTAGACGGCAGCTTTGTATCGGGTGTCGTATATCAACAATTTGCGCAAGATGGCACGCCGATTGGTATCGAAACCCTCGCAACTACAGCGTCGAATTCTAATGGAAGCCAATACACCCCCGATATCACCGCACTTTCAAACGGTGAATTTGTTATTACATGGGACTCAGACAGTTTTACCACTGATGATGGTGCACAAGCAGGTATTGTGCAGCGTGTTTTCTCGACAACGAATACTTCTGTTTTAAATATCCCACCAGAAATTGTTGGTATGGTTGATCAAATTGTTTTCGATGAGAACGTAGTGAATGCAGCCCCACAAATTATTGATATTGCGGTTGCAGTGGTAGACACAGACACCGCAAACTATGATGGAGGCGAACTTTCTATTGCTTATGTGGTGGGAGGTAGCAGCGAAGATTCACTATCGATACGCAATCAGGGGACTGGCTCTTCGCAGATTGGTGTGTCTGGTAATCAGATCACCTATGAAGGAAATGTGATAGGTACCATCGTTGAGAATGGCGACAGCGGCAGCAACCTACTTGTCAATTTAACCAGCAATGCAAATGTAGAATCGATAGAAGCACTGCTGGAAAACGTTCAATACGCCAACAGTTCACAAAGCCCTCAAGCAACGCGTACGATCTCTATTCGACTCGACGATGGTACGGGCAACACAAGTAGCAATGTAGTAACAGAAATCATCGTCGAACAAACTAATGATTCAATTGCGTCAGTTGGCACAACAGAAAGGGTAAACACTTATACAAACTCAGTACAGTCCGGTCCTTCTATCAGCGAGTTCGACGATGGCAGTTTCATCGTTGTTTGGGATAGCTATTCACAAAACGATACTAATAATTATGGAATACACGCTCAGCGCTTTAGTGCTAGTGGGGAGCCTGTAGGGTTAGAGCTACAAATAAACCAGTCCGACTTTTTGCCCAGTGACTCAACGCAGCAGCATGCTGATGTCACCACTTTTTCGGACGGTAGTTTTATGGTTACCTGGGATGGCGCTGGAGAGGTTGGGCAAGACGGTTCAGGCATTTACGGAAGAATCTTCAACGCTGATGGTACTCCAGCCACCGATGATTTCCAGGTAAACCAATATACGTCAAGCACGCAATCTGACAGTCAGATTACCCGCCTGTCAAACGGCAATGTCGCGGTAACATGGCAAAGTGCGGGTGCCGACGGTAGTGGGTGGTCCATCGTAACAAGAATTTTCGATTCCAATGGGGCTCCCGTTACAGATGAAATTGTCGTTAATAACACTACTACTAGTACGCAATATGCACCTTCTGTCGATTCGTATGATGGTGGATATATTGTGGGCTGGTACTCAAGTACACAGGCTGGCGGAAGTTCGAGTGATGTCGTTGCTCGTGCGGTAAACAATGATGGTACCTTTGCCAGTGCAGAACTTGATATTACGTTGGGTCAGGCTGGAGATCAGCTCAGCGTCGAAGTGAATGCATCAGCCGATGGAAGCTATGTACTTACGTGGGTAGACCTATCTGGGAACGCAGACGGCAGTGGATATGGTATTGTCGCTCAAAAATTTGATGCCTCTCATAGTGCACTTACGGCACAAATCGTTATTAATGAAAATAACTCAAGCACTCAATACCGCCCTGACATCGCTCAACTTGATAATGGCAATTACGTATTCACGTGGCACGATGCGAATTTAGGCAGCATTATGCGCCGCGAGTTTACTTCTGATTTAGTGCCTATAGACAGTGAGTTACGGGTTGAATCAAATATAAATACATCGGTTGATAATCCTGTTGTCATTGGTTCGGGCAACAACTACTTCATCGCATTTGAACAAAGCGGCACCGGATTCAATAGCACTGATATCAGCCTTAATCGTTTTGGCTCTTTTGCCGACGCAATCGGGCCAGAGATAACGGGCTTCGCTTCTAGCTATAACTTTGATGAGGCACTGGTTAATGCGGGGCTTGTGCCTTTGGAGCTTGGTGTATCAGTAGCTGATGTGTCAGATGTAGGCTTTGACGGCGGGACACTCACCGTAGGTTATAATGTTGGAAGTTCTAGCGACGATCAGTTGGGACTACTTAACCAAGGGAATGCTGCAGGACAAGTGAGCGTTTCAGGAAGCTCTGTATTTTATGAGGGCACTCAGATTGGTTCGCTCGTTAGTGATGGGCAAAATGGTAGTCAACTAGTCATTGTTTTCAATGCCAATGCGACAACGGAAGCCGTTGAGGGCGTAGTTGAAGCAACCGGGTACCGAAATACCTCTAATAGCCCCGAAGAATCACGCAGCATTAGCCTGCGGCTTACCGATGCCGATGGTGCATCGAGCGAAAATATTAACTTTACTGTCAATATTAGCGCTGAAATTGACTCGACAGTCACTGCTTTTACCTCCTCTCTAGTCAATACATTTACCGGGGGAGTTCAACATAAGTCGGATGTTGCTGCTTTTGATGATGGCAGCTATGTCGTAGTGTGGCAAAGTGAAGGGCAAGAAAATAACAATAGTGTCTATAGTATTCACGGTCAGCGCTTTAGTGCCGACGGCAATGCTTTAGGGACAGAATTTCTTGTAAGTCAAGAATCAGCCGTAACCGCAGGTCAATCAGATAATGATCCTAAAGTCACCACCTTTGCTGATGGTTCATATGTGGTGGTTTGGCAGGGGCATGGAACAAACGATAGTGTCGACATTAAAGCCAGGCTCTTCGACGCAAATGGCTTGGCATTGGGTGATGAGTTTCAAGTTAATGACTTTGCATCTAGCTCACAAGAATATCCTGACGTGGTACGACTGTCTGATGGTAACTTTGCTGTAACGTGGCCCTCGTCTGGTGGCGACGGCAGCTCATGGGGAATATCGTATCGAATATTTCAAAGTGATGGGACTGCCGTTACAAACGAATTAATTGCTAATACTACGACTAACGGAACCCAGTATTCCCCCAGTATTGATGCGTCATCTACAGGATTTGCAATTACCTGGTATTCCGATAATCACAATGGCAGTACGTCAAACGAAATTATTGTTCAGCAATTTGCTAACGACGGTACACCGTTAGGCTCAGAAATTGAGGTAACCAATTTGTCGGCGGGCAATCAGGCTACGCCAAAGGTTTCTTATGCCACTGATGGCAGCTTTGTTGTGGTATGGGAGGATACGACAAATCTGTCGGATGGCAGTGGTAGCGCGATTTTAGCGCAACGTTATGACGCTTCGGGTAGTTCACTGGGTCAAACGTTCGTTGTAAATGAAAATCCAGCTTCTGGTCAAAACAGCCCAAGCATTGATCATCTACCAAACGGTAATTTTGTCATCACTTGGTATTCAGCTAATAGTGCTGACATATTTCGGCGCGAATTTTCATCAGATGGGCAGCCCTTAGATGGAGACCAGTTAGTCAATATAGGGCAACAGTCCGGTACACAAGCTCGCCCCAGTGTTACCTCGCTGAGTAACGGCGATTATGTCATCACTTACCACGATCAAAGCAGCGCCGATGGCAATAGTTATGGCGTTTTTCAGTCGTTTTTTGGAAGCCAATCGACCAATCAGAATCCTACGCTTTCAGGTTTCGCCAATGAAGTAACATTCGCTGAAAACGCTGTAAATAATGCACCTCAAATTTTAGACGCTGCTGTGTCCCTTCAAGACGGCGACTCGAGCGATTTTGACGGTGGTGTTGTTACCCTTGGGTATATCCAGTTTGGTGGAGAAGAAGATCAATTAGGCGTTAATAATCAGGGCAACGGGCCAAGTCAAATTGGGTTGTCGGGTTCAACGGTATCTTACAGCGGTACCGTTATCGGAACTATCGTTAACGATGGCCAAAATGGCACTCAGCTGCGCATAGAATTAAATAGCGCTGCATCAGCAGAAGCCATTGAGGCGCTCGTCCAAAACTTGACGTATGCCAATACATCAGAAGCGCCTAACGCACAGCGAACTCTTTCTCTTAATGTGGAAGATGGTGATGGAGGCAGTACAGGCAATCAAACTATTATCGTAAATGTTTCACCCGACACCGATGGCACTGAGTCTGTCTTTGGGCCAGATTTAGTCAATACATTTACAGCTGGGGGGCAATACAGCCCTGATGTGGCGAGCTTTTCTGACGGAAGTTATGTGGTCACCTGGCAATCATCCGGCCAGGATGACAGTAGTTGGGGCGTCTACGCTCAGCGCTTTGATGCCAATGGGTTATCTGTAGGAAACGAATTCTTAGTCAATACAACTACAGCAAGCGCTCAATCAGCTCCGGCTGTGACTGTTTTAAGCGATAACTCTTTTGTTATCACTTGGGAAGGAAATGGTATTTCGGATAGCAGCGGTGTGTTTGCACAGCGGTATGCGTCTGATGGCTCACCTTTGGGCTCAGAGTTTTTGTTGCGAGATGGCTCAGACAACACAGAGACATTAGTGGACGTGGTCGCTTTGTCAGATGGAAAGTTTGCAACAACCTGGACCGACGGCGGCGCCGATGCTTCCGGTTGGGGGATTTCGGTGCGCATTTTCAATGCAGATGGTACCCCCGCAGGCGCATCATTTACGGCAAATACTACGACTTCCAGCACACAATACAACTCGTCTATTAGCAGCTTTAGCGGTGGCTTTGTTGTCTCTTGGTATTCCACTACGCAAGCAGGGGGAGACAGTAGCGACATAGTAATGCAGCGTTTTGATAACAATGGCAATGCGATTGGTAGCGAAATAGACTTGTTAATCGACGGTTCACAACAAAATAATCAGGTTGCGGCTTTCTCAGATGGCAGCTTTGTCGTTGTATTTCAAAGTACAGATGGCAGTAGCGATGGTGTTTTTGCCCAGCTTTATAATGCTGACGGAACCGTTAGCGGCGATCTCATTCAGGTAAATGAAACGCTGACAGGAAATCAAACAGAACCTAGTGTCGCGATTTTACCTAATGGGAACTTTGTCGTTGGCTGGACGGGCAATGGTGTAGGGGATAACGACGGCGCATTTATTCGCGAGTTTGACAGTAATGGTGTTCCCATTGATGGCGAGGTGATAGCAAGCAGTACCTCAGGGTCCAGTGTTGATAAAATTTCTCTCACTGGCCTAGGGTCGTCAAACAACTTTATTGCAGTTTGGGCTGACTTCTCTTTAGAACCAGATGATAGCAGCTGGGGCGTATTTCAAAACATTTTTGGCAACCCTAGCGACTTCAACCGTACTACGCTACCTAAACTAGATGACTTGACCGATACGCGGCAAATTGTAAATTCAGTGGCATCAACGCCTGTGAGAATTGATGCGGACGTGGATTTTACTCACATTAGCGATGATTTTGACGGCGGTATGTTAGAGGTGTTCTACCTTACCCAAAGCGATGCTGATGACCTGCTTGCCATAGATACAAGCGGCACGGGACTTGGCCAAATCTCTGTTAGCGGAGTTGATGTTAGTTTTGAAGACACGGTGATCGGGCAAATTTCGAGTGGTGAAAATGGTGCAAACGGCAATGGTTTATCTGTCACTTTCAACGCTAATGCCACAACATTAGCAATTGATGCACTGATAGAACACCTTACCTATGCCTCTCAAAATAACGTAGAAAATGATGAAACAATCTCAATTCGCGTGACCGACGGCAGTGGTGCAGCTACCCAAGGAAATGCCATTCTTATTGATATACGTTCATCGGTGTCAACTCCTGCCTTTTTAATGGAAGACTTTGACAGAGATGTAACTTTCAACGAGTCGGACGTAGTAGGTCAGCTGGCGTTATTAGACAGCAACATCAATTTTGAATACACCGGTTCAAATAGTCTAGACGGTGGGTATTTGACTTTACGTTATATTTCAAACAACGAGACATTCGAAGATACCCTAGGCGTGGCTGACATAGGAACGGGTAATGGCCAAATAAGTGTGAGCGGCTCTACTATTTCGTATGAAGGTACTGCGTTTGCCTCAATTGATTCTTCCGAGAATGGAGAAGCGGGCAATGACCTGCGTATTGATTTTACGACTGGCGTTACCGATGAAGCAGTTGAAGCTTTAATTGAAGCACTGGGCTATAGCAGCGATTCAGGCGCCCTTAACACCAGAAGTGTTAGGCTCTATGTATACGACAGTGCTAACAGCACCTCAACGAATATAGATTACAACCTTAATTTTGAGCAGTCTGTAAATGACTTTGACCTTGTTGGTGTGTCGACTCTAATTAACCAAGTGACTGCTGGTAACCAGACTATACCATCTGCCAGCGAGTTATCGGGTGGGGGGTATGTGGTTACCTGGACTGGCGAAAACAGTCTTGATGGCAGTTCCAATGGAATATTTGCACAAATCTTTGATGAAAATGGACAAGCAGTTGGTAACCAGTTCGTGGTTAACACGGAAAACTTCGGCAATCAAACCAACGCTGACGTCGCAGGACTCAGTGATGGGGCTTTTGTCGTGGTTTGGGAGGGCGTTACCAGCGAGTCCAACAGCGATATAAATGTTTATGCCCAGCGCTTTGACGCTTCTGGCCAAGCTCTTGGCAATCAATTTATTGTTAATGAAAACCTATCCAGTATACAAGGTACACCTTCTGTTTCTGCGCTTGCTGATGGTGGCTTCGTCGTAGCGTTCGATACTTACGATAGTGCCACAGGCGATACAAGCGGTATTGGTATTGCTATGCGCTTTTTTGATAATGCTGGTGTTACAACAACTGCTGAATTATTAGCGAACACGTCAACTTCGGGTTCTCAAAGCAATGCCGACATAGCAGCCTCAGCAAGTGCTGTGGTAGCAACGTGGAAGAGCAACTCAGGTGACGATGTATTTGCGCGTATTTTTAATCCTGCAGATGGAACAGAGATCGTTTCTGAATTCAAAGTAAATACGTCAGAGGGTAATGTATGGAACCAACCTGCAGTGACCGCGCTTGATGACGGCACTTTCGTACTCGTTTGGGGGCACTATATTGATGAGTTTGCGAAAGATTTTTGGGGGTTCCGCGGTCAACGCATCGATGCAAACGGCAACTTTATAGGAGATGAGTTTATTGTTAACACCAGCGAAACAAGCTGGAGTTCTAACGATGGTATTCAAATAGCTTCATTGAATAATGGTAATTTCGCCGTTACTTGGGGGGCGAGTGCGGGCGTGTACGTCCAAGAATTTGAAGCTTCAGGTACTACCCCTACAAAAGTGGATGGGCCAGTTTTAGCTGGCTCGGGGCCGAGTACAGACCACCAATCTACCATTGTGAGCGTTGGAAATCAGAGCGCTGCAGTTATTTGGTCTGGATATAATCTTACATCACCTGCTAATAGCACCTATGAAATAGGGCAACAGCTAGTTGGCATTGCTAGTGATTTCAGTAATAGCGAAGGCCCAGAGATTGAAAATATTCCAGCAGAAATCACGATTACTGAAAGTACCAATGCTGAGTTTATTTTCAGCAATGTTGATGTTCTTGATAGCGATTCGGCGGATTTTGATGGTGGCCTTTTAACAATCGATATTGTGGGTGGGTATCGGGATATCGTGAATACAGACCAAGAGTTTGCTGATGACAACTTTACCATCGATAATCAAGGTGTCGGACAGGGACAGATTGGGGTTTCAGGAAGTACGGTGAGCTATGAGGGCGCCGCAATAGGCACCATTACACAAAATGGGCAAGCGGGGAATGGTCTACACATCGCTTTAAATGCAAATGCAACGTTAGAAGCTGTAAACGCGTTAATGCAGTCAATCGGTTACTCCAACCTTTCTACCTCTCCACAGGCCAGTCGAGAAGTCGCGTTGCGTTTGACCGACGGTGATGGAGGTTCTAGCGCAAATCAGATTGTTACGCTAAACATTACGGAAGTAGCTAACGGTTCCTCACCACAGACTGGCGACATACAGGCAAACAGTTTCGAGTTGGGCAATCAAACCACGCCAGCGCTTGCTGAAATGGCAAGTGGCGGATTTGTAATGGTCTGGACGTCTGATGCCAGTCAAGATGGAAATGGCCAAGGTATCTTCGCTCAGAGGTATAGTGAAAACGGTGCGCCTATTGGCAATGAAATTGCTATTAATACCAGCACGTTAAGTTCACAGTCATTGCCATCAGTAGCGGCTAACGGCAATGGATTTGTGGTGGCTTGGTCGGACACTGGCGGTGTTGATGGCAGCGGTTACGGTATCGTTGCGCAGCGATTTGATGAATTTGGTGAACCAATTGGTGGTGAATTTGTAATTAACGAAACCACAAGTTCCACTCAAAACGACCCGCAAATTATTCAACTGAGCAGCGGTGGATTCGCAGCAGTTTGGGAAGGTAATGGTGTCGGCGACAGCAGCGGGGTATTTGGCCGCTTATTTAATGAAGATGGTACACCGTTAGGCGCAGAGTTCTTAATCAATGAATCTACGAGTGGGTCACAGTTTGATCCTTCGATCACAGAATTGGCTAGCGGGCAACTTGCTGTTACATACGAAAGTAGTAATCAAATAACCATTCGTTTAGTTAATGCAGACGGAACCACACTAGCGCCAGAAATTATTATTGACCGCCCCGTAACGACAGAGCGGGAGCCAGATATCACGGCTCTGTCTAATGGAAACTTTGTAGTTTCTTATACGGTCAATAATGACGGCAATGGTTCAGGTGTATTTGCACAGCTGTTTGATTCAAGTGGCAATGTAATTGGCGATGAAATTCGGGTGAATGAAGGGACGTTGGGCAGTCAATCTCAATCTAAAGTGGATGCACTGGCCACAGGTGGGTTTGTTGTAAGTTACTATTCAGGTGCCTCACCTGATGGCATTTTTACCCAGGAATTTGATGCTGCCGGCAACGCTATTGACGGTAACAATCAGGTCAACATTAATAACGTCAGCACCGATTGGGAGCCTGTTGTGTTAGGCTTGTCCAGCGGTGGCTACATTACTGCTTGGAGCGGTTATAACGTTGAAGCTGGGGTAAACAATTCCTTTGGAGTGTTCTGGCGTGGTTTTGGCAGTGACGGTCAATTTTCTGATGGTGCAGGTCAAATTAAAATTGCTGGTTTGCCTAACGAAATCATCTCGACCGAGTCTGATACCCCTGAAGCATTTATTCCTAGTGCTGATTTATTCGGCGCTGAGTCTAATGACTTTAACGGTGGTAGCCTAACCGTTACTGTGATTACTGGTTATGGTGCACAAGGTCAATTTGTCAGTGCTAATGAACAGGATAACTTCTCTGTACTAAGTTCGGGGAACGGATTAGGGGAGATCAGTGTATCTGGAAGCACTATTTCTTATGAAGGTACCGCTTTTGCCAGCATTACCAAAGATGGTGCTAACGGTAGTGAACTTCATATCGATTTTAATGCCAATGCAAATCAAGCTAGCATAAACGCTTTACTTCAAGCATTAAGCTACCTGAACTCTTCAGATGGTCCTACGCTTCAACGAACCATATCTCTGCGCCTAACAGATGGCGAAGGCAACAGCACATCAAACAATGCGATTAACTTTGTCGTTGAACCCGTTGCTGATGGCGCGTCGCCGCAGGGAGATGAAATTCAGGTCAATACTTTCCAAGAAAACAACCAGCAGTATTCAGAAGTGACAGAACTGGAAGATGGCTCGCTAGTGGTCGTTTGGCAATCGCAAAATCAGGATGGTTGGGGTAGTGGTATTGTGGGGCAGCGCTTTGATGCCAATGGCTCACCAATAGGTAACGAGTTTATTGTTAATCAATATACCCCAGAAGGGCAAACATATCCGAGTGTAACAGCCGTGGCTGGTGGGTTTGTGGTTGCTTGGCAGGGTCGTGGGGAAGATGATAGCTCAGGTATATTTGGTCGCCTATTCGACTTAAATGGCGTGCAGCAAAGCGACGACTTTATTATCAACGATACGCTGTCTAGCACCCAGTCACAGGTGCGCTTGACTTCAATGGCTAACGGTGGGTTTGCTGCCATTTTTAGCGGCAACGGTGTAGGCGACAACAGCGGTACCTTTTTAACCACGTTTGACGCTAATGGAAACCGCGTTATAAACGAAACGCTTGCCAATGCCACAACCTCTGGTACTCAGAGCGAGCCGGATATCACTGAGTTGGCCAATGGAAAGCTAGTCGTTACCTATCGCACAGGTTCTGATATAGAAGCTCGAATTTTCAACAGCGATGGTAGTGCGTTCTCAAGTGCAATTAGTGTGGCCGATACCAGTGATAGCGAGTACCAGCCGAAAGTGGCAGCGCTAGAAAACGGTGGTTTTGTTGTGATTTATACTGACAACAACGATACCAGTAACGCTGGCGTTTTTGCTCAGCTATTTGATGCAAATGGTCAAGCTGTTGGAGAATTGCTGCGCGTTAACGAGCAGACGAGTGGTGCACAATACGAGCCTGATGTTACTGCTTTAGTCGGTGGTGGTTTTGCCGTAAGTTACTCAGATTCTAACAACCCTGACAGTATTTTTGTTCAGCAGTTTGACAATGATGGCAATATTGTCGACGGTCCAAAACGCGCAGAAACTAACAATATTAACGGAAACGATGAACCTAGCATTACTGCACTGAGTAATGGGGGCTTAGCAGTCACCTGGACGAGCTATAACACCGAACCGGATCAAGCAAACAGCTATGGCATTCTTATGCGCATGTTTGGTAGTGATGGCCAGTTTGAAACTAGTCAAGCGCCTGTCGTTGAAATTGCATCTAACTCCATAGAGTTTAGTGAATCCAGTCTTAACTTTGCTCCCCAGCTGTTGTTTATTGGTGCCGGTGTGGCGGATATCGATACGACCGATTTTACAAATGGACAGCTAGAGATTGCACGTAATTCTTCTTATGGGCAAGGCGACCAGCTTGGACGTCAGTCCTTCTTTCCTCAGGATAACTTGGGGATTCAAAACCAAGGTTTTGGTGCGAACGAAATTGCTGTGTCTGGTAGCGACGTTTTGTATGAAGGCACGGTGATAGGTACCTTGGACTCTAGCGGAACCAATGACACTGCACTAGTGGTTACGTTTAATGCTAGTGCGAGTGCACAGGCCATAGAATCATTGCTCGAAGCCGTCACTTACAGAAATATCTCTGATGCACCAGAGTCGACGCGTACCTTTAGCGTACGCTTAACTGATGGTGCAGGCGGTTCAAGTATAGCGCAGTCTATTGTTGTTAATATTTCTCAAAACTTGGATGGCAATTTACCGACGCTACAACCAGAGAGAGTCGTAAACACAGATGCCACGGGAGGACAATCAGCATCGCAGACTTCGGCACTTTATGACAGCAACGGAGCGCTCGATGGCTATGTTGTCTCTTGGCAAGACAGCGAAAGCGGTGATGTACATTTTCAACTCTATGACAATGAAAACAATCCAGTTGGCGCTAATCAGGTAGCGAACACAACACTCACAAGTACGCAAAACGAAATTACCGTGCAGTCATTAAATAATGGTACTTTCGTAATGACATGGACCTCTTCTGACTCTTCGCAAGATGGTTCAGGGTCTTCAGTCATTGGGCGTATTTTTAATAATGACGGCACGCCGTTTAACCAAGCTCCGCACAATGGCGCTGAGTTTGTCGTGAATACCGAGGTGTCCAGCACACAGAGTTCTTCACAGATTGCAGTTTTACCAAACGGTGAGTTTGCTGTGGTATGGCAGACATATGACTCGGATACGGGGGATAACAGCGGGTGGGGTGTTGCTATGCAGCGCTTCGCAGCTACAGGTCAAGCATTAGACAGCGAATTGCTGGTAAACACTACGGTTTCGAGCAATCAGGACACTGCTGACATAAGTTCATTAGCAAACTCGACGGCATTGCCAGATGGTGGCTATGTCGTATCGTGGCAAAGCCCTGATGCTAACAGTACCGGTATCTTTGCTCAGGTATTCGACGCCAACGGCAATGCGGTTGGAAGCGAATTCCAAGTCAATACATCGGTAAGCGGAAGCCAGACGCAAAGCGCAGTTGCTGGGCTGGCTAACGGAGACTTTGTTATTACTTGGACTGATAATACGGCCGATTTATATAGCTCGGGCGTTTACGCACAACGCTTTACGTTTAACGCTGCAGGCGAATCCATTGCAGTAGGCGAAGAGTTTAGGGTAAATCAAGACTACTTATATTCACAGTATGATCCAAGCATTATTGCGCTTGCAGGAGGTGGTTTTGCTATTGCCTTTACCGGCAATGACGGAAGTGGCGATGGCGTGTTTGTGCAAGAGTTTGACCAAGGTGGGCGCCTTATAGATCTTCCTCAGTTGATAAATCAAAATACTAGTAGTTCACAGTATGAACCAAGCTTAGCAGCATTGAGCGATGGCGGGTTTATCGCGTCATGGACATCTTGGATGGGGGGAACCGACGGTTATGATGTCTTTATGCAGCGTTTCGGTAATCAGGTACCTCAAACCACGGATTTTGTTGTTCAAGGAAGCGAAGACGAGAGTATTGTTATAGATGTTAACGAGTTTTTAAACGCATTTGTTGACCCTGAAGGGGAGCCACTTCAAGAAGTTGCGTTTATTACACTTCCCATCAGCGGTGTACTTACACTTAATGATGTAGCTATAACGCCAGGACAGACCTTTGATATAAATGCGCTTCAAGCTGGTGTATTAGTTTATCTGGGTGACCGAGATTTTAATGGGCTGGATAGCTTTACTTGGGCGGGCAGTGATGGGGCAAACTTTGCTGAGCCCGCTACAACAAATATTACTGTATTACCTGTAAATGACGCACCAGGGATGAGCGTAGGTGCCGACGATACGGGAACTGAGTCGTATGGAATTGGTTTTAGTCACACAATAAACTTTACCGATCCTGATGGTGATACACTTCTGGTGAATGTGGACTGGGGAGACGGTGAGTCGTCACAATATACAACCAGTTCAGGCACGCTTAATACCGGCCATCGCTATCTTGACGATGGAGTTTACACCGTTACGGTTACGGTAGACGACCAATCAGGTACAGCCGAAGCAATAGAGACACAAACGTATCAAGCAACTATCAGCAATGTTGCCCCATCAATAGGTTTGTTTGGAAATAATGATGTCGAACAAGACCAGGTATATACCCTAAGATTAGGTAACCCGAGCGACCCTGGCGATGACACAGTGACAGATTTCATCGTCGATTGGGGAGACGGCACCGTTGAAACCTTTAACAGTCCTGGTGATGTTACCCACGTCTATGCCACTCCCGGCGATTACGAAATCTCTATAGACCTTGTCGACGAAGATGGCACATACGAAGGTGTTTCAACAAAAGACGTGCAAGTCAGTGTACCTGCCGAAGTGTTGGATGTTCAGGCAATCTCTGATGCAACTACGAATGAGGGCGCTACTTTCGTTCAGGGTATTTCGTTTACTGACCCTACAGACCAGAATAGTAATGGCTGGACCTACTCCATCGATTGGGGAGACGGGACTGTTCAGAATAACGTTTCCATATTCAGTCGAGACTTTAACATTGCTCATAATTTTGCCGATGACGGCGTTTATGATGTCACTGTTACCGTATCTGACGATGTGAACGGACAAACAGATACAGAAACGTTTACTGTGACTGTGGGCGATGTAGCACCTACCGTTAATCTTCATGGTGGAGGTTCAGTTAACGAAGGGGCTGTATATAGCCTTACCGCAAGTGTGTTTGAGCCGGGTGATGACCCAATTCAGGAGTTCGTTATTGATTGGGGTGACGGTACAGTTGAAACTGTCAATGGTAATGAATTTGGTACGCAGACTCATGTCTACAGTGACGGCCCTTTCGGCTTTAATATTTCGGTCGATGTCGTCAATGATGACGGTACTTTTGAAAATGCGGGTACACAATTTGTCAATGTTCTTAACGTGGCGCCGTCTTCTATTATCACAGGCCAGACTTCCGTTGATGAGGGCAGCGAGGTGACCTACACCTTCGGTGATATCGTCGACCCAGGTGATGATACTATTGCCAATACCGTGATCGATTGGGGCGACGGCACAACTACAGCCTATACCGGTGCTGGAGAATACAGTCATACATTTGCAGATGGAAATGCTACACGCAGTATTAGACTCTTAGTTACAGACGAAGATGCTGATCCTCATGTCGCAGCCACTCTTATCGTAGATATTGAAGATGTAGCTCCATCCATCACTGTAAGTGGCGCTAGTGAGACAGACGAGGGCAGTGTGTACACCCTAACGTTAGCTGACTTGGTAGAGCCCGGTGATGACCCGGTCTCCGAATATCTCATTGACTGGGGTGATGGTTCTACAGTGCAGTCGGTTACTGAGCTAGGTGATGTGACCCACACATTCGCAGATGGTGACAGTAGTGCCACTATTAATGTGCAGATCGTGAATGATGAAGGCACGTTTGACGCAGGCACCGTCGATGTCACCATTAAAAACGTAGCGCCAACGTTGGCATTAACAGGTGCGTTGACCAGTATTCAAAACACCGCGTATACCCTGAACCTAGGGGCAATAATCGACCCGGGCGATGATACTATTGTTGCGAATGGCATTACCGTGAACTGGGGTGATGGCACAACAGAAACCTACAGCAGTGTGGGCGATGTGTCGCATACCTATACCACAGTGGGTGACTTTACTATCAGCGTCAGCTTGGAAGATGAAGACGGTACCTTTAGCGATGTCGCAACTCAGGCCGTAAGTGTGAGTGCGCCAGCGGATACGATTGATGTAGCGGCACAGGCTGATGCTGCAATTGATGAAGGTGATACTTTTACTCGTACTATTAACTTCACTGACGGTGAGGATAATGGAGCTGCAGGCTATACCGTAGATATTGATTGGGATAATGACGGTAACGTTGATGAGACCTTTGCTACAACATCGACGAGCTTTGATGTATCGAAGGTGTTTGCCGATGGTGCATCCGTGCAAACTGTATCAATTACGGTGACCGATGATGCAGGTGAGTCTGATACCGAGGCCTTCGATGTCACAGTAAATAATGTAGCACCTGTGAGTAGTATAAGCGGACCTATCGAGGTCAATGAAGGAAGTGAAGCCATATTCACGTTTAGCGATATCCTTGACCCTGGCGATGATACGGTAACCAATGCGGTTATAGAGTGGGGCGATGGCACCACCACAGCCTACACAGGAGCGGGTGATTACAGCCATACCTATGCTGATGGCGATAGCTCGCCAGTTATTAGCTTAATAGTAACCGATGAAGACGGCACCTATACGGCGGCAAGCCTTG
Source organism: Alteromonas sp. S005 (assembly GCF_036864475.1). NCBI lineage: Bacteria > Pseudomonadati > Pseudomonadota > Gammaproteobacteria > Alteromonadales > Alteromonadaceae > Alteromonas > Alteromonas sp. S005. Next base: position 48,430 of record NZ_JAZETN010000018.1, read on the forward strand.
GCGTTGCAGTGAACGACGTCGCTCCATCCATCACTGTAAGTGGCGCTAGTGAGACAGACGAGGGCAGTGTGTACACCCTAACGTTAGCTGACTTGGTAGAACCCGGTGATGACCCGGTCTCCGAATATCTCATTGACTGGGGTGATGGTTCTACAGTGCAGTCGGTTACTGAGCTAGGTGATGTGACCCACACATTCGCAGATGGTGACAGTAGTGCCACTATTAATGTGCAGATCGTGAATGATGAAGGCACGTTTGACGCAGGCACTGTCGATGTCACCATCAACAATGTAGCGCCAACGTTGGCATTAACAGGTGCGTTGACCAGTATTCAAAACACCGCGTATACCCTGAACCTAGGGGCAATAATCGACCCGGGCGACGACACCATTGTTGCAAATGGCATTACCGTGAACTGGGGGGATGGCACAACAGCAACCTACACCAGTGTGGGCGATGTGTCGCATACTTATACCACAGTGGGTGACTTTACTATCAGCGTCAGCTTGGAAGATGAAGACGGTACCTTTAGCGATGTCGCAACTCAGGCAGTGAGTGTGAGTGCGCCAGCGGATACCATTAATGTAGTTTCACAGGCAAATGCAGTAATTGATGAAGGTGATACCTTTACTCGCACTATTAACTTCACTGACGGTGAGGATAATGGAGCAGCAGGCTATACAGTAGATATTGACTGGGATAATGACGGTAACGTTGATGAGACCTTTGCTACAACGTCGACCAGCTTTGATGTATCGAAGGTGTTTGCCGATGGCGCATCCGTGCAAACTGTATCAATTACGGTGACCGATGATGCAGGTGAGTCTGATACCGAGGCCTTCGATGTCACAGTAAACAATGTAGCACCTGTGAGTAGTATAATTGGGCCTATCGAGGTCAATGAAGGAAGCGAAGCCGTATTCACGTTTGGCGATATACTCGACCCTGGCGATGACACGTTGACCAATGCGGTTATTGAGTGGGGGGATGGTACCACCACAGCCTACGCTGGAGCGGGTGATTACAGCCATACCTATGGTGATGGTGATAGCTCGCCAGTTATTAGCTTAATAGTAACCGATGAAGACGGCACCTATACAGCAGCAAGCCTTGGCGTTGCAGTGAATGACGTCGCTCCATCCATCACTGTAAGTGGCGCTAGTGAGACAGACGAGGGCAGTGTGTACACCCTAACGTTAGCTGACTTGGTAGAGCCCGGTGATGACCCGGTCTCCGAATATCTCATTGATTGGGGTGACGGTTCACCGGTGCAGTCGGTTACTGAGCTAGGTGATGTGACCCACACATTCGCAGATGGTGACAGCACTGCCACTATTAATGTGCAGATCGTGAATGACGAAGGCACGTTTGACGCAGGCACCGTCGATGTCACCATCAACAATGTAGCGCCGACTACGTCAGTTTCATCGGACGCAAGCGTTGATGCTAATGCGCTGTTTACTATCAACTTTGGCGAGGTGGTCGACCCAGGTGACGATACTATTTCAAACGCCGTCATTAACTGGGGAGATGGAACGACCTCCGTTTACAGCGGAGCAGGGGATTACGTTCATAGTTATGATGGGGCAACTACTAATCCGACTATAGAACTCCTTGTTACTGATGAAGATGGAGAGTTTGTTGCTGCCAGCACCACGATAACGGTAAATGAAGAAACCAGCGAACCTACAGCAACGGGTTCTATTCAAGAATTTGCCCTTCGCGACCAAGAAGTGCAGCTTGATTTGCAAATATCTAGTGATGAGACTGTCTTGGAAGTGATAGTAGATTGGGGAGATGGCACGTCTGAGAGCTTTAACGATCCAAATGCTTTACTACATGAATACGGTGACCTTGGTCTGTACGAAGTTAGTGTTCAGCTTGTCACTGCGTCTGGCACGTATGATGTGGGTGTTGTAGATGATGTAGACGTTGGTACACGTGTTGGTGATGTTCCTGGTTTCTATAATTTTTTCGACCCAAATGCTTGGCAGAGTGGTTGGACCGATGAAGGAATTACTTTGGCGCACAAATCGAATACCGCCGACCTAAATGAAGCATGGTCAGCAATGTCTTTCGTTGGTTGGGACTCTTGGCGTATTGAGGGGCAAGATGTTGCTTTCGGACACTTAGGTGTATCTGGGCGCACATCACAAACGGGCTCTTTCTTCCAGCAGTTAGACGGTACCGAGGGAATACGGTTCGATATAGATACATCAGCGATGAGCGGCGAAATTATGTTTACTGATTTGTATGCTAATGAATCAGGTAATCTTGATGAACAAGCCAGAGTCCAGTTCTTTGATGAAAGCGGTAACCTGGTTGATGAATATTTGGTTACCGGTAGCGCTAGTGGTGAAGTATCAATGGGCTTCACTACTCAAAGTACATTCGACTACTTTGTGGTTACCGCAGGCGCTTATGATGTCAACGGACAATTTGTCTATGGCAGTTATGCTGACGACGGTGGGGTTGCAGCGTCAGGAGAGGCTAATACAGGCAGTGAATTACTCATAGATGCTATTCAAGTGGGGTTCCGTGGGAATGACAATGTCACAAACATTGCTAACAACCTGCTAGAAGAAGCGCAAGATACTATGTTGTCTATTCTGCCTATACCAGAGTTAATTAGCCCAGCTGATGAATTGGGCAATAGTTCAAGGACAACGCCGTTGCCAAATGTGGTAACCATTCCCGAAACAACTGAAAATGACGTTAAGTCGATATTGCCTACCCCAGTTCGGTTAGTTGGAGCATCTGCATCTTTAATGGCATTGGATGTTGATGTTGCAGCAGGCGAGAACGACAACACGCAAGAGGTGACACTACCAACTTATGACAAAGACGTGATGTCAACGTTACCGGTAGTATCAGACCCTATTGAGTCAGATGAGAATGACAGTGAAAAAGTCTCATCTAACCCAAGCGATAACGCGGCGGATATAAACGATGCTGGTCTCGAGTTCGCTAAAGCAATCGAAGGCAAAAAAGATATCGTTTCAACGCTGCCGGTGGTGGAAGAACCCGTCGAGTCGGATGAAGAACCAGATGAAGGTGTATCTGTAGGCTTAGGTGAAACGGCTACGGGTGATGAAGTCCCACTGCTCGAAACAGTAGGGAAAGTCATTCAGATCGATGACGACATTATGTTCACATTACCTGTGATGTCAGATCCGATTGAGTCTGACGATGAGCAAGATGAAAGCCAAGCAGCAGTAACGAGTGAGCTGGAAACAACTGGTGAAGTTACGCTGACTCAACTTGAAGTAGAATCTATCGAAGTTAAAGAAGATATCGTTTCAACCTTACCCGTGGTGCCTGACTTAATAGATGCTCAAGAGACGCCTACCCAGAGCAGTTTGTCCTTAACTGGTGAAGTTGGTAATAATGTTGAATTTGATTTCGCCCAACTATCAACGGATAGCGCAGGTACGAGCAAAGCGATGACGCTGAATTACGCTTTACAAAGAGGCGAGCAGTCGGCAGCGCTTAATGCCAACGATGAAAAGCAGGCAATAATTGCTGAACTTGCGTTAGAGTTCGAGGATAGTGATATGCAGTTTACGCAATATGACGATTACTTGATTCGATAATGGTGTCTGGTTTTTATACAAATGTTGGGTGGCGACACCCAACATTATTTTCAGCTTATTGAATTTTAAATAAAATTTTAGTGGCTTAATAATTGCTAAAACAAAAGCTACAAGGTAGTAAGGTCACGCGGTTGCAAACAAGCAGTAACGTTTTGTATGTAGACTTATAGTTGGTTAGTTAGATAGCAAATAACACCGAGATTAAGGAAGATATATGAAACATTCGTTTTCAAAGTATGGATTAGTGTTTTCCGTGCTGCTCTATATACTAAGTTTGAGTTATTCAAAAGCGAACGCAGCGTTGATTACTAACGCCCCCGTCAACTCTCCAGCCGCTGTCATATCTGTTGCGGATACAAACTTCGGGTTCTCATCACTATTAGATGAATTCTCTTTATCGCAATCTTCCTCTATTACTAAAATTACATTTTGGTCTTTAGAAAACCCTAATCAAGGGGTAATTAGTGACTTCATTACACTTAGGCTTTTTAAAAATGAGCCGGGCTTTGATCATAACACGCCATTATTTGCTGCTTCGGGCGCTTCTGGTCCGGGGGCCGTTTTCACCAAAGAAGCTGTTGCTGGGGTAACCGGAATGTTTTTACACGAAATTGAACTGGTAAACTTCGATTTAGGGCCGGGCGACTATTTCTTGAATATTGGAGCCGATTTAATAAATAACAATGGTTTTTTTGGTTGGGCTAATGCTTCGACCTCAATTGACCTCGGTGTAGCGGGATGGGAGTTGACACCATCAAACCCTTTTGACCCATCAAATCCTGTTGGAGCAGTAAATTTAAATGGTTTTGAAGTTGATTTGGCATTTCAAATAGAGTACGAACCAGTCGTTCAAGCTAATGCACCTTCAGCGCTGTCAATATTGTCACTAGGTTTAATATTGATGCTTGTTCGAAGAAGAGTGTAAACCGCTAAATCTAAGCACGCCTTAATCATTACGGACAGTGACTATGAAGAATGGCAATGGATTGATGCCTGTGAATAAAGCGTTGGCTAATATTAAGTCAGCGCTCCTTTATGTTTTTTTGTTTAGTTTAGCCATTAACCTATTGATGCTTGTCTCGCCCCTGTACATGCTGCAGGTCTATGATCGGGTATTGGTTTCTGGCAGTCATGCCACTCTACTTTTTCTTACTATTTTTGCTTTGGTTGCACTGATTGTGTTGGCCACGTTAGATATCGTTCGCGGGATTTTACTCGCTCGTTTAGGTAATGCTTTTGATAAAACCGTGAGCGGATACTTGTTCAAAAACATTATTGAACAGGGAGGGCATAGCCAGCCACTACGTGATGTTGACACCGTGCGCAGTTTTCTTTCATCACCGGCACTCACCGCAATAATGGACGCACCGTTTACACCGCTTTATCTAGCGTTAATCTACATTCTACATCCAATGTTAGGGCACATTGCGCTGGCAGGCGCTATTGTACTTTTTACCCTTGCGCTTCTTGGCGAGAAAATGACCCGTGTCGCGCAAAAAGACAGTCAAAATGCATCTAGCCAAGCTCATCGCTATACGGATGTTTGCGGAAAAAACCGAAATGCAGTTTATGCAATGGGTATGAGCAGTCATATTCTTGCTAAATGGAATATTCCACATTTAAAAAGCTTGAGTTTTGGAGGCCTCGCCAATTCCCGAAGTAGCGGTATTTCGGCAATATCTAAAGGCCTGAGATTTGCGCTCCAGGTAGGTATTTTGGGAATGGGGGCATTCCTTGTGATTGAGCAAGAATCTTCCCCTGGCGTAATGATTGCCGCCTCAATTGTAATGGGAAGAGGCCTAGCACCTATTGAAGCTTCTATAAGTGGATGGCGTCTGGTTATTGCTGCCCGTGATGCGAGGGAACGATTACTAGAATATCAAAGTAGTTTACCTCCCTTGACCGAACCGCTGCCGTTGCCAGAACCAAAAGGCAAGTTAACCGTTCAAAACGCTATTTTTCAGTTTCCACACAGTGAAAAGCCGCTGATAAGAGACTTAAGTTTAACGATAAACCCGGGTGAGGTAATTGGGATAACAGGGCCCAATGCAGCAGGTAAAAGTACGTTGGGCAAATTGCTTTTAGGACTTTATGAACCCACCCATGGTGATATTCGCCTTGATGGTGCGACTTACTCCCAATGGGACAGAAAATTGCTTGGGCCGCATATAGGTTACTTACCGCAAAGTGTAGAGCTTTTTCCTGGAACAATTGCGGAGAACATCAGCCGTTTCACCAATGCAGATCCAAACGAAATAATGCAAGCAGCGCAGCTTGCTGGTGTACATGAGATGATCCTTGGCTTGGATAATGGCTATAACTTCGCTGCTGATAACTTTGATGAAGCATTGTCTGGTGGGCAAAGGCAGAGAATAGCGCTAGCGCGGGCAGTTTTTGGTTCGCCGAAGCTCATTCTACTTGATGAGCCGACGTCTTCTTTAGACGCAGAGGCAGAACGTACCGTCGCTGCTGCGATAAAAGCGCTGAAGGAACATGGCGCTACAGTTCTAGTGATAGGGCACCGCCCAGCTCTTATGAACTTAACGGATAAGTTATTAGTCATGCAAAACGGTGCACTCGCTGCTTTTGGCCTCACCAATGAAATTATGGCTAAACTCGTCAGGCCTGCTGTTCAAAAAACAGGTACCTAAAAATGAATATAGCTAACGAAGATTTACCTAAAATAAAGACATCACTTAAGGGGCCCATTGTGTCCGGCCTGATTATCTTACTGGTATTTCTTGTAGGAGCGACGGCCTGGGCGTCTTCAGCGAAACTTGCCAGTGCTATTATTGCGGTAGGTCAATTGAAAGTCGATTCCAACCGCAAGCAAATTCAACACCTTGACGGAGGAATTGTTAACGAAATAATAGTTTCTGACGGTCAGAGAGTGAAAAAGGGCGATACGCTCGTAATTTTAGATCCCGTTCAAGCAAAGTCTTCTTTAGGGATTGTCGCGGGGGCACTGTTCACTGCAGAGTTGAAACGTAGTCGTTTACAAGCGGAGAGAGACAATACTGACCAGCCTGATTTCACGCGATTTTTGCATAGAGAGCATGAAGATAAAAATAGCCTGATCGACGCTCAGCAATCTTTATTTTCGATCCGGCGTTCTGTTCAGGTATCCCAACAAGAAATACTGCATCAACAAATTGAAAATCTCAAATCACAAATATCGGGGTTTAATAGTCAGCAAGCCTCTACTCAAACCCAAATAGGAATAAGTAAGAACGAACTGGTAAATCTTAGAAACCTTAAAGCCAGAGGATTAGTAGGAAATGAGCGCCTGCTTGAACTAGAAAGGAATTTGGCCCAACTTGAGGGAAGGGCTGGCGAACTTGTTTCGTCCATTGCCAGTGCTAAAGCGAGTATTGATGAAAAGCGCCTAGAGCTTATAAGAGTGAAGCGTAGCTTTAATGAGCAGGTGCTAGCTGAGCTGCAAGATGTCGAGTCTGAGATCATTGATTTACAAGAGCGTGCTAATGCTGCAACTCACCACCTACAACAAATGGTCGTTAAAGCCCCTGTTGATGGGTTAATCGTAGGTTTGAATGTGCATACCGAAGGAGGTGTTGTAGTCCCAGGGCAATTGCTTATGGAGATAGTTCCAGACAATGACGCGCTTATTGTTGAAGGACAAGTATTACCTACGGATGTAGATGACTTGCTGGTTGGTCAAAGTGCACGAGTCAAACTCTCTGGTCTTCAGCAAAGGACAACTCCTGAGCTGACAGGAAAGCTACAGTATGTTTCAGCCGATAGTATGTTAGACGAGCGTTCGGGTATGACTTATTTCATCATTCGAGTAAGTATAGCGGCAGAAGAACTTGCGAAACTTCCTTCAGAAGGTCTTATTCCAGGGATGCCAGCAGAAGTGTTTGTACAAACCGGTGAGCGTACCGCTCTAGAATATTTACTTCAACCGCTTTCGGACACTATTGATCGGGCATGGCGAGAAAAATAAGTCCCGACGTAAACAAACTTTTTCGCAGCGCTTAACGTCACTCAATAAATAAAGCGATTTTCAAACAGGCAAGCTGCGAACGCGTTAGTCGAGTATTTAAGAGTTTCAATGCAAAATAAGATTATTTAGCGAGTAAGTGAAATACCAAATTGTCAGCGTCTACTTTGCCTTTCAAACCGCCTTCAAGCACTGAGCGCTCTAACTTCTGAATGTTGTAATCGGCTGAATAAAGAGACTCAACAGTTTTTTCGTTTACGCTAAAAGGAGGACCGGGCATTTCATTTTGGTCATACTCGAATGAAATGATTAGCTGAGGGGGACACTGCGTAATGGTAATTAAGTGTGCAGCATATTGCTCGCGAAGGGGGCTGGGTAGTGCAACTAAAGCTGCTCTGTCGTAAACACCAGTAACGTCACCTATGTCGCTTGATGTGAGTTTAAAAATATCGCCCACGTGTATGGTTAAGCCGTCTTTAGCATAAACCTTACCCTTTGCTGTTGAGGTAACGGTAGGCTCGGCTCCCAGCTCTTCAAATAGCTGTATTATAGCCACTTCACTCAGTTCAGCACCTACCACCTCACAACCTTGGGAAAGTAGCCAGCCGATGTCGCGGGTCTTCCCGCATAGCGGAACAAATATGCGTTTCAAAGCTGAGTGAGAGCTTTCAGCATCCAATAGGGAAGAGGCATATTTGATAAGAAGCGCGTTGCCTTCGGGCTCATGAAATCCAATTTCATTTTTCTGCCATTTACTGTGCCAAAAACTGTGTTCCATGTAGACCTCAATTAGGTAAGTGATGTAACTCAAAAAGCAGGCATTGTTACCAAGAACATGCGAAACTAAAAAGGTAGCGTGAAAACCCTACCTTTTTAAATATGATTAGTTATCAAGCGGCGTGTTGAAGTCTTCCGATAATTCGAAGTCTCCTTCAACCGTGGTCACTTTGTCGTCAACGAAGTTTATCACCATCTGCTGTTGAAAATCTTTACCACGCTTTTCCATACCGCGCTTCATATCATAAACGTAGTACCAAGTGTCGTCATCGAATGAGTCTTGAACAACCGGGTTGCCTAGTACATAAACAACTTGTTCTTTTGTCATTCCAACGCGCAGTTTTTTAACGTCTCTTTGATCAAGAAAGTTTCCTTGAGGAACGTCGATACGATATATCCAGTTCGAGCAAGCGGTTGATGTAAGTGTGATACCAAGAATTACTAATAGGTGTTGCAACTTCATGCGTTAATTTGTCCAGTATTGCCTTTGTTAGTGCCAAGGAATTCCGCAGAAGCGAATTTCGAGGCTGTTTTATTGCAAGCGCGAAAGCATGCTACATTGACAACTATGACCAATCAACTGCATTTTAGTTCGATGCTGCGCTTTTAAGCAGTTCTTTTGCGTTTGCTAAGGCAGACTTGGTTACTTTGTCACCGGCTAGCAATCTCGCCAACTCATCAATGCGGTCTTGCTTGGTAAGCGGTAGCATTTGAGTTTCTGTACTTTCCCCATCGGTAAGCTTAGTAACGAAAAGCTGGTTATGCGCCTGCGCAGCTACTTGTGGTAAATGCGTTACACACATTACTTGTGACTGCTTGCCCAGTTTGCGCAACAGACCGCCAACGATAGACGCAGTTGGTCCGCTGATACCTGTATCGACCTCATCGAAAATCATGGTAGGCGTAGCGTGATTGTCACTTGCGATCACCTGGATAGCTAGCCCTATACGTGACAATTCACCACCTGACACCACTTTTTCTAACTTGTCTGCATCCTGGCCAGGGTTGGTAGACACTTTGAACTCGACAATATCAAGACCTGTACTAACTGGTTTCTTAAGCTCGTCGTACTGAATTTGAATATCTACTTTTGCATGAGGCATATTCATCTGACGAATCTGAGCCTCAATATCTTTACTTAATTTATTTGCAGCACGTTGTCTGCTTTCAGATAACCCTTTAGTCGCCGTTAGGTATGTTGCTCGCGCTTCCTCTACTTCGCTTTCAAGTGTTCCCAAAAGGGTTTCTTGTTCAGCCAGCGAGTTAAATTCGGCGGCTAGTTCTTGATGGTGTTGATACAGCCCTTCTGGCATCACGCTATGTTTGCGTGCCAGCTCCATCGCCTTAGCATAGCGCGCTTCCACTTGCTGTAGGCGAAGCGGGTCAATCTCTAACTGATCGCAGTAGCTGCGCAGCTCCCCCGCAGCTTCTTCTACTTGAATTGCCGCGTCGTTAAGTAACGCTATCATAGGCGTAAGGCTTGCATCATGAGCTTCTAATTCGCCCAAGCGTTCAATGCTGCTTTGAATCACCGATAATGCATTGCCTTCATCATTTTCGTATAAATTGTAAACGCTGGTCTGCGCTTGTTCTAAAAGGCTTTGTCCATTGCTTAAACGTTTGTGCTCTATTTCCAACTCTTCGAACTCGCCTTCTTCAATAGCAAACTCATCAAGTTCTTGAACCTGATACGTTAACAGCTGAATTCTATCTTCTCGCTGCTGCGCTTGCTCTTGAAGTGTTTTTAGCGTGCGTTGCTTATCACGCCAGATTGTGTGAGTTTCTGTAACTTGCGCTAACAGCTCATCATGCTTAGCGTAACCGTCGACCAGTTCTCTTTGATGATCTTCTTTAAGCAATTGGAGGTGGGTGTTTTGGCCGTGAATGGCCAATAGATACTGCCCTAAGCCTTTTAACTGCTGAAGTGAAGCGGGAATGCCATTGATAAACGCTTTTGAGCGACCTTCTTTAGAAATAACTCTGCGAATAAAGCAACTATTTTCATCCTCGTCAGAGGTGAGCTCATGCTCGTCGAGAAAGGTTTTAGCTAATGCGTTACCGCTCAAGGAAAAGTGTGCGATGATTTCAGCTTTCGTACTTCCTTTACGCACTGCATTTGCGTCGGCACGTTCACCTAAGCATAAGCTTAACGCATCAATAGCAATTGATTTACCTGCGCCGGTTTCACCGGTTATTGCAGTAAGCCCGTTTTCCAGTTGAACCGACAATTGTTTTACAACAGCAAAATTTGAAATAGAAAGATGCGCTAACATAACCACACTCGAATAAGTTGAACATGATGATATATACAGTAACTGATAATATATACAGTATTTTAGCTGTGTAAAGTTAAGTCGAGAAAAAATTGCGTAAATATTAAGGAGTACTTTAATAAACTTATTAAAATCAGTGTTATAAGTTTGGTGGATTATGTGGGGTTACGAGTAACCTGTAGAAGTGAAACTAGTGTGAATACGTGCTCTACGGAACTTTATACAGTACTAATCTAAGTGAAAATTCGATAGCAAAAAGGAGAGCCTAGGCTCTCCTTTGAAGTTTCAACTTTGATTAAATTAAAGATAGCCAGATGACTATCTAAAATTCATTAGTTGAACCTTATTGCTGTAATTCGCCACTTCCAGATTCAATGTGGGCGCGGACGAACCACTGAAATTGTTCTAAGTCGGCTAGCTGACCGGTGATCATATCTTCCGATACTGGGTCAATTTCACCGAGTAGCTCTAGCGCTTTTCTATGGTCACCATTTACGCCATCGTACACGGCATCTAGCGCTTTAAGGTGATCAAGTACTAAGCCTTTACCTAGTTCATAGTCTTTCCAGCTACGACCTTCAACGATGGCTTTTGGTGTGCCTTTGGGTACGCCACCGAGTGTAGCGATTCGCTCGGCAATGGTATCGGTCATTTCACGTACCGCATCAACCTGAGGGTCTAACATTTCATGTACCCCAATAAAATTTGGTCCTACTACATTCCAATGAATGTGCTTCAACGTTAACTGTAAATCTAATAGTGCAACCAATCGCTGATCCAATACCTTGATTGTTTTGGCAGCAGCATCGTTATCCATTCCGGGGGCTGTAAATTTGATATTGGTGTTACTCATGATATCTCCTATTGAATGCAAATAAATTAGCACGATGAAAAACATCAAGAGGGTCAAAATTTCACTGACCCTGTGCCAACGACTTACTTTGACAGTTGCAACGGGTATGCCGAAATCTGAGATTTTTATAAGTACAAGTTTTAACTGGGGAAATTTAACAAGATTAAAAAATCTTTATTTTTCAAGCCTGTAGCGACTAAGAAAAAGCTACAGGCTAATGTAATAAATGCACGTTAGGTGAGAAGAATGGGGAATAAGGCTAGTAAAGCTTACTGCCCCAACCTAGCTTTTTGCGAAGTACGTTGAAATAGCTGTAGCCTTTAGGATGAACAAGATGAAGCTTGTCTACGCTCTTGTTAATGCGAATTTCATCACCGGGAAGTACGGGTAGAACAATATGGCTATCGCAACTCACTTGCAACGAGTCACTGTTAACCTTTGATACTTTCATCGATACTTGACTGTCAGCATCAACAACAATGGGCCGACTGCTCAGTGTGTGAGGAAACATAGGCACCAGCGTTAGTGCATCCAGCTTTGGCATAATGATAGGGCCACCGGCAGATAGGGAGTATGCAGTCGAGCCTGTAGGTGTGGCGACAATTAATCCGTCGCTACGCTGACTGAATACGAATTGTTCATCGATATAAATTTCAAATTCCATCATATGAGCAACTTTGCCGTGGTGCAGCACCACTTCGTTTACGGCAGAGTTGTTACTTTTAAGCTTTTCGTGCCGATAAACTTCTACTTCTAATAAGAAGCGCTCTTCAACCACGCAGTCGCCATCAAAGATAAGGTCAAGCTGTTGAACAATATCATCAGGGTGAATATCTGTTAAAAATCCGAGATTACCGCGGTTTACGCCTACAACGTGAATGTCAAAACGCGCCAGTACACGCGCAGCGCCAAGCATGCTGCCGTCACCACCTACTACAACAGCAAGATCAGCCTCTTTACCAATAGTGACAAGGTTACAACTTTTAACGTTTTCAGTTTCAAGCTCTTCAGCAATACTTTCCTCAACGAGTAATTTGCAGCCTTTGGCGAGTAAATATTCGGCAAGAATATTTAAGCTGTCATGAGTTGCAGCGTGCTGAGGTTTTCCAATTAAAGCAACGGTTTGATAGGGCATGGAGTGCTAATGTCCTTTCATTTCCAATGGTCGGACATTAGCACAGGTATTTTGCAAAAGAAAAGCGTAAAACGTTGCAGAGTGCCAGGTTTAGCGATCTTCTAATCGATTATAATCAAGCAGGCCGCCTTCAATAGGGTAGTGCTCGCTAGACCACTGAATCAATTTGTCGCTAAAAGCCCAAAAATTAGGGTTTGTTCGGCGCATAGCGACATTGTCGAGCAAGGCTTGGTAATCAGCCTCACTTTTAATTGTTTTCAGCTTTTCTATTGATGCAGTGACGTCAGAAGCGTTGATATACCAAAACGCATCGGGATAGCTACCCAAAAGTCCATGCACTAGAGTAATTGAGTCTTTAGATGGTTCGCGGTTTTCCTCTTCATCGAACAGACTGTTTACATTATAGTGAGCACTGTTTCTGAGGGCAGTAAACACATCTATCTTATCTGAATTTTGGCCATCTTTTACCACAATCATGGTCGTTTCAGGCATCAGCGTGGCTTGCTGAGCAGGAAGTGAGTTTAAACTCGCTAGCGCTTCATACTGCTCGGTTGATAACAGCTGTTTATTGTATGTCGAGGCTTGTGGCTGAACTTTAGCTAAGTACTTCGATAGCAATTGATAGAGTTCTTTTTGCGGGCGCTCTGTTTCATATGTTATGCCTGTAGGCTGTTCGAAACTATTAAAATCACCCTCTAAATAGTCAGTGAGTTCGGGGCTAGCCTTTTGATACCAGTTATCTAAGAGTTCCTGGCGAGATGCCGGGGGAAGCAGGTTGAGGAAGTTCGACTCGCCTTCCATACGCAAGAAGTCCATATACAAACGGGTCATCAGTTGATGGCCATAATTGCCGTAAACATCAAAGCCGGCAACCAGTAAGTAGTGAATACGTTCTAATAAGGCGTAGTCAATAATCCAAGCTGTTTTAGTAGGCTTCCCCACCATTCCTTTCGCTACGGTGGCATTATCGAAGTGGCGAAATACGGTTAAGCTGGCATTGGTATTGTTGCCGTCACCGTCCCAAATACTCGATACGTTCAGGTGCTCTCCGTTTTCAAACTCGCTGTTTAGAAAGGCTGTTCTTGCGCGCATATAGTCGCCTTGGCGTTTTGCATATTTTGCCCAATTTATCGCTAGCGCAGAGCTGTCTTTTTCAGCAGGAAGGTGGAGGTTTTCCTTTTGGGACGCGTAAAAAGCATTCACTTTCTCAGAAGCTGCTATGTCTGGGTCGACAAAGAACACCCAAAACCGGTCGTTAATCACGTTTAGTGCGACTTGTCCTCGGCATACCGGGCCCTTGATGTAACCCATAATAGTGTTTTGAGCACGCTCAAGCATAAATCGATAACGACTTTTTACCGGCAATAAAGTAAAAGCCGTTAGAGGGTTTGCCGCTACTTCAGATTTATAAGACGGCAAGGTTTCGACAATAAATTCTGCATCGACAAACCAAGATTGCCATTTATCCAAAAGGTTCTGATTAATAGCGTAAGCTTGGTGTGTTTTGCTCACGATAGTAGAATGCACAGGCTGCAAGCGATAGTAAACGCGTTCGACCTTAGGATCATCAAAGGGTCTTCGAGTTGCAATGATGTCTAACGCTTGTCCAGGTGGAGTACGCGAACGCACTAAGTTAAAAAACTGAGGCGTTTTCTCTTTTTCTGAAATATCTTCGAAGTAGAGATGCGATGTAAACAGGTGTTCGTAAATGTAACGAGCAGAGAGCTGCATCTTGTTACTATCCCCATTTAGCCATGCTTCCAAGTCAGATACTTTCTCATTTAGTTCTTGTGAGAGCATTTTCGGCGAGGGTAACGGTGCACCATGATTTAACCATTGGATGAGCGTGGTGTGTTCAGCGTCCGATAGCGCAGGCAGAGCGTAGGGCATTCCTCCTAAAGGCTGACCAGCTATATATTCGCCCATTTCATCTATCGTGGGGCATTGGTTTTGTCTGCTCAGACTTATATCGAAGCTGTCATCTAAATGAGTGGTATTGGGCAAAGGGTGCTGTTGCTTCAATAAAAGCATTTGCGCTAGCACTGAGGATTGTGTTGGCGCAGTGTTAGAATCTTCTTTTGTTGGCAATACATCGAAAAAGCCACGCTCCCGCCAGCTATTTACGCTGTGAGCGTCGAGAAACATTCTGTTTGGTTGAGCGGCAGTGAGTCGCGTGCCTTCATACACTTTTTCTTTGTTACCACCTCTGGCTACGCCTTCTGGTGAAGACATTTTTAACTGGCATGGCGCATCATAACAGGCGTGGCACACCACACAGCGTTGGGTCAACACACGGTTTACTTGCGTATCAAAGAAATTGTCGGGCAAACTTTCCATGGCTGGCATGGCATCATTTGAGGAAAGTAAAGGTGCATCAGGTTTCGGCCATTGCCAGATCACTAAAGCGATAATTGCTATAAGCAATGAAGTTATACCGAATTTTTTCATAGTCTTAGTCCAGAAGAGTGTCTCGCCCAGTCTACCACTCATTTCAGATAAGGTGATGCTATAAATACTGAAAAACAAGACTTCGCTGTAGCATTATCAGATCTAATAATAAGTGTTTACCCTTCAGTTAATAGCGCAAGAAGCACAGTGCTTTCAATTAACACCTAAAAATAAAACACAGAGCTAGAGAAAAATAACATTATTTTTACATGTTCGTTGCTTTGAGCGTTGCTGCAGGTATGCTGGAGAAACGTAAATACAGGAGGGAAGCATGTCTCATCAAATTATTCTGCCTAGATTGATGCACGTAGGGAAGGGAGCGAGTCAGCGGGTTGCTGAAACCCTTAAAGGTCTTAATTGTCATAAACCGTTATTGGTTACCGATAAGGTGATGGTCGAACTGGGATACAGCACTGCCATAGTACGAGTGCTAAAAGAGGCTGGAATTAGCGCAGATATATTTTCAGATACGGTCCCAGAGCCAACGGTAAAATCGATTAACCGAGGTGTGGATGCATTTAAAGCCAACGATTATGACAGCATTATCGCCTTAGGTGGCGGAAGCCCTATCGATAGCGCAAAAGCCATTGCCATATTGGGCAAATACGGCGGCGAAATGCGAGACTACAAATTCCCACGAGTTGTCGATGAAGCAGGATTGCCAATTATCGCTATTCCTACAACGGCGGGCACAGGTTCTGAAGCAACGCGATTCACTATTATTACTGACGAAAATACAACAGAGAAAATGTTGTGTGTTGGCCTAGGATTTATGCCAACGGCAGCACTGGTCGATTATTCGTTAACGCAAAGCTTGCCTGCACGCGTTACCGCCGATACTGGCATTGATGCACTCACCCACGCTATTGAAGCGTTTGTAAGCCGCAAAGCCAATCTTTATAGCGATGCACAGGCGTTATCGGCCATGGCATTAATTGCGCCTAACCTACGCACTGTATTTGCAGACCCTACAAATGAAGCAGCTAGAGAATCAATGATGCTGGGCTCAACGCTTGCTGGTATTGCTTTCTCAAACGCATCAGTGGCCCTTGTTCATGGAATGAGTCGACCTATCGGTGCAGCCTTCCATGTGCCACATGGTTTGTCTAACGCCATGCTGCTACCTGCTGTAACCGCTTTTTCAACTCCAAGTGCACCAGTGCGCTATGCACAATGTGCCCGCGCGATGGGTGTCGCTAAGCACAGTGACTCAGATGATGTGGCGAACGCAAAGCTTATAAACGAATTAAAAGCACTTAATGCTGATTTGCAAGTGCCCACTCCAGCCGAGTTCGGAATTGATAAAGAGACGTTTTTCGCATCGGCATCGACAATGGCAGAGCAAGCATTGGCATCAGGCTCTCCGGGCAATAACCCTCGCGTACCTACGATTGAAGAGATGGTCGCTATCTATGTCTCACTCTGGGACTAGTGTTTTTGCTAGAAGTTAAAACGAAAAAAGACTGCTTCCTGCAGTCTTTTTAATACGAAGCGGCACGCTACAACTACCAATAGTAGAGTGCTATAGACACAGTCAACTATCGGGCCGTCCAACCCCCGTCGAGTACCATAGTTTGCCCGGTAATATTGCGGGCACTAGTGGACATTAAGAAGCTTGCGGTATCTGCCAGCTCTTCAACGCTTACGAATTGTTTTTTAGGCATGGGTTCTAGCATGATTTTTGTTATTACCTCTTCCTCGGTGAGGCTATTCTCTTTCGCTTGCGCGGCAATTTGTTGTTCTACTAAGGGGGTTTTAACATACGCAGGGCAGAGGGTATTTATCGTTACATCACAGTCACCTGTTTCAAGCGCGATGGTTTTTGCGAAACCTAGTAAACCGTGCTTTGCCGCTACGTAAGCGGATTTGTATGGCGACGCTACCAAAGAGTGGATAGAGCCTACGTTGATAATGCGTCCGTAGTTTTGCTTTCGCATTGCTGGTAAAAAAGCTTGGGTTAACAGGGCAGGTCCAACCAGCATAATGTTAATTAACTGCTGCCATTTATCAGAAGGAAAATCCTCTATACGAGAAACGTGCTGTATTCCTGCATTGTTGATTAATACATCGACGGTAAGCTTTCCTAATACCTCTGGCAGTACTGCGACTTGCTCTGCATTGCATACGTCTACAGCCACTGCGCTGGCAGAGCCGTCTAAATGTGCAAGTTTGGTCACGGCATCTTTTGCCGCTTGTTCGTTTATATCCGCGATGATCACATGGTGGCCTTGTTTCATCATAGACTCGGCAATGCCAAAGCCAATGCCGCTTGCGCCGCCAGTGATAAATATTGTGCGTTTATTCATTGGTACTCCTGGCGGCGTTAGTTAATGAAGGTGCGCTATTTAATGAAAACAGCAGATTTTTTACCGCCCTTATCTGCGCGCCGTCTCTATTCGCATAATCGCTAGACGCATAGCCCCACCAATCCCAGCAGCCTTGAGGGTTTAGCGGCATAAACAGCGACTTTTTCGTTTGTGGGTACATTACAACAATATTATTGTCATCAGCCCATTCATTCAGCCCTGTTTGAGTGGTGTAGGCATTGCCAACGGCATCGGCATACTGATTACAGCCGTGAAAACTTATATGGGCTCTACAAGGCTCGCCTTGTGCACAGCTTTTTGGCACGTACACAAAGCCCTCGCTTGCTAGTGTTTTTGCATCGCTCCCTGCTATTTTTTGTTGATCAATAGAATGTAATTGCCCTGAAAGTGTGGCGTCGGGTGTCGAAACATCTTTAACAAGATGAGAGAGCATGGCGCCTGCTGCATCGAAGTCGCAGTTCCCAATAAAGGGGCTTTCCGACTTCATACAGTTCACGCCGTTTTTTTCTGTGGGAAACAAATGTGCCATGGGTTTATCGTTGACGTAGGTAATATTCGCTGTGTCTGTCCACAATTTGTATTGCTCAAACAACAAATCACTCACTTGCGCAATCACTCTGGTGTCTTGCGTACCGTGAAAAAGCCAGACTTTTGCGTCTTTCATATTAGAAAGCGACGCTATTTTCCCTTCAGTTTCGTATTGGTTGGCTTTTTCGTTTAGTGTTTTAAGGCTAATTTCTCCCTCGACCTTATTTACACACTGTGCAAGCGCAGTGGTTATATCACCTTGAGCACAAAAGTAGGGGCCGCCTGCAATCACGCCAACGCCATTCACCCAATCGCTGTGTGCTAATTGGAATTGCGTTGCCATATAACCGCCTGAAGACAAGCCAGATACGGTTACGTTCTCTAAATCGAGGCTAAGCGAAGGAATATCACCTTGCGCTGATGCATCTGCGCTGAAACTTGACGAACTAAAGCTAAGCGCACTAGCGCTTAACAGAGAAAGACACAGCGCGTGGCGTAAAAAGGGTGTAGATTTTATCATTGCATTGCTGCCTTATCATTTTCTAAAAATTGGCGAATGGCCTTGGCTTGAGCGGATATGTTGGTTACCCCTTCTAAATGCCCTAGTTTGCCATCTAGCGTAACTAATGTGCTGTCGATATCAGTTGAAATAAGCGCTTGATGTGCACTTTGTGATAAGTAAGGCATGAGAAGCAAATCCGTTTGAGCTGGAATAAAAAGCGTTTTTGCCTTTATCGACGCCAACCCTTGCTCCAGACCATCTTGGTGCCCAGCAACAAAAAGCTGGCAAGCGCGAACCAAATATAAAAGGTGATTAGCATCCATTTTCTTAGCGCGAGCTTTTGCTCGTTCGCGAAGCCAGCTCACAATACTGTGTGACTGGCGTATGTCATTAAGCGGCGCAGACTCAACATTTTTGAAATCCAATAGGTTGCCCTGTTCATTGAAAAACGAAGGTGTAAGAGCATTTTGCGTAATGAGCATAAGCGAGGCCGCTAAGCCATCAAGAGGAGCCTGCTCTTTGGTGTAATCACCATTGTTCCAGTTTTTATCAAGCATTATTGGCGTTGCCCAGTGTTCCAGTGCTGCGGTGGTCCATGCATCACTTTGACCTGCGCCGATAACCGAAATCATACGCTCAACCCAGTCTGGGTAAGCGCTCGCCCAGTCTATAGCCTGCATGGAGCCCATAGAAGGCCCGACAACCGCGTAAAGTTTGCTAATACCCAATCTTTCAAGAAGAGCTTTCTGAACATTTACAAAGTCACGTATGGTGACAACGGGAAAGTCCAGTCCGTACGGTGTTCCCGTGTCTGGATTTATTGATGCTGGGCCTGTGGTGGCCACGCTAGAATCGTAAGCATTTAAGTTGACCAACGTGTCTACGCTTACTACATAAAAGCGTTCTGTATCAATGGCTTTCCCAGGGCCGATAATACTATCCCAGTAGCCCGGTACTGGGTCGTTTTCATTGTACTTCCCCGCTGCATGAGAGGAGCCTGAAAAATAATGAGTTATGAGAATAACGTTACTCTTGGTATCGTTTAGTTTTCCGTATGCCTCCCAACCTACCTTTACATTTTTGATTTGTTTACCACCAAAGGTTGTGAAGTGAGGCATTTCAAATATCTGCTTTTCTACTATCAGAGCATCTTTTTGCTCGACCTCGCTAGCTATTACCTGAACGTGTGACGTTAGTAGAAATGACGCAAGCAACCCCAATAGGACGCGTAAATTTCCAGCTAAGTACAAACTTTGCACTTTGGTAGATGTCATATATTTTTGTGACTTCAAGGCGCGTGGCTCTTCTAATTGCTGGCTGCTGCGCTTGCTTTCACTCCCCATATGTTTTTGAGTACGCCTAGTTATCCAGTTCATTTTCTTTAACCCTCAATCCTTTTCCAACGCGCTGACTACCTTCAACAGAGCCTGTATGTAAAGTGGCCCTGGCTACGAATATATCAGCGCTAACCCTTCGCTCAATTTCGTTTTTGCCGGCTGAGCTATTGCTACATAAAGCTGAATAAGCCAATTGCCATTGCCAATCCAATCACTGGCACTACTACAGTCAGTGCACCCACAGCCCAATACGCTGCCTGATGGGTTTCGTTGCAAATGGCTCGTATGGTGGTCACTACATAGCCATTATGAGGTAAAGAATCCAACGCGCCTGATGATATAGACACAATTCTATGTAGTTGCTCTGGCTCTACGCCTTGATCAAGGTAATGCGGAGCCACCAAGGGTAAGGCAATGGCTTGTCCGCCTGATGCACTTCCGGTCAACCCTGCAATAACACTCACTGCAATGGCGGCACCAATCAGTTCGTTACCAGGAATTTGGGTCATAAGTGCTACCGTTGATTGAAACGCTTCGGTGTTTTTTGCAATAGAGCCAAACCCTACAACAGCGGCAGTGTTACCTATGGCAATCAATGCCCCAGTCGTCCCCGCATTTATCGCAACTGGTAAACTGTGAAAATGCTTGTAATTAATAGCCAGCAAACACAGCACGCCGCCGCCTAATGCAAGAATAAGGGCAAGCTGAGCTAGCTCTTCGTGGAATAAAAATGAAATGACTAGTACAACCACTAAGGGCACAATGCCGGTAAGCGGGTGGGGTAGCGCTCTGTCTCGCACTTCAGGGTCGCTTGCCCTGGCCTCAAACACCTCGCCGTTGTTCACCGCTTTTCTAATCATTTTAGCCAGCCACCAGTAGCCGAAGCATGCCATGAAAATGGCGACGATAAGGCTAACTTCCCATGCTGCAAAAGGTGAGGTGCCTAAATACTTTATAGGGATCCAGTTTTGAATCTCGGGCGAGCCCGCCGAGGTCATCGTAAATGTTACCGATCCAAACGCCATGGCTGCTGGAATAAAGCGGCGGGGCAGGTTGGCATCCTTAAACAAGCTTACCGCCATTGGGTAGACGGAAAACGCAACAACAAACACGCTTACACCACCGTAGGTCAAAATAGCGCAAGCTAGCACAACAGCTAATACGGCGCGCTTGTAACCAATCTTGGTGATGATCCAGCGAGAAACAGCATCCGCGGCCCCTGTATCCTCCATGAATTTACCGAACAATGCGCCAAGTAAAAACATGAAAAACCAAGAAGCAATGAAGCCTGAGAAACCGCTCATATAGGTTTGAACAAAATTCACATCGCCAGTGAATACGCCAATATTATTGGTGATGGCAACCACAAGCGCACACAAAGGTGCAGCAATAAAGAGGTTCATTCCGCGTATTGTCAAAACAATAAGCAACAACAGACCGCCTACTAAGCCAATCATACTTAACATAGTTATTATCCTTAAAAAATCTGTGACCGCAGATGATCCGAAACAGTTAAGTCGATTAAAGATTTGCTCACACCCAAAACCACAAAGTGTATGCAAATCAGATAAAAAGCATTCATAACAGACATAAAGTTTGACGTTACTTTTCTAAAAATCCCATAGTACGATGGTACTACATACTATTAACAATTAATTAACTAAAGTGATTTTGACCGTAGGCAATACATCCGACAGTGACGTGAGCCTGCTGATCTTTGAAGTACAGTATTTGAAGTACAGCAAAGACCAACAGGCCCTAAAACTTAGAACAACAAGGACTCACTATGTCTAAATCAACACACATTAATAGCTTGGTATCACCCTACCAATCGTATTCAGCCACTGTTACAACAAAAGAACTTAATAGAGTTACAGTAAAACGTCCCATGCGTAGCTTATGTGCCCTTGCGGTGGCTAGCGTAATAAGTACAGCGCCAGTATTCGCACAGGATGATCAAGTCAATGCTGACGCACAAGAGCAAAAGGGAAAGCTAGAACGCATTGAAGTAACGGCACGAAGAACCCTAGAGTCACTGCAAGAAACGCCCGTTGCTATTACATCTGTTGGCGCTGCTGAGCTTGGCGAGAAGGGAATCAGTGTTCTTACCGAAGTACAGCAGTTTTCACCCAATACAACGCTGCAAACCAGCCGTGGTACTAACTCAACCTTAACAGCATTTATTCGCGGATTAGGCCAACAAGACCCGCTATGGGGCTATGAACCCGGCGTAGGTATTTATGTGGATGATGTGTATATTGCTCGCCCACAAGGGGCCGTACTTGATTTGTTAGACGTACAGCGTATTGAGGTATTACGGGGCCCGCAGGGAACCCTTTACGGAAAGAACACCATTGGTGGGGCAGTTAAATACGTCACTAAAGAAATGACTGGCGATACGCAAATGAATGTTGAGGCTACCGTAGGCAGCTACAGTCAGCGAGATATTAGAGTGACCGGGCAAATTCCATTGATTGAAGATACGGTGTACCTTGGCGTGGGTTATGCCAATCTAAACCGCGATGGTTTCGGTGAATACTTAGTAAGCGCGTTGCCTAACCAAGACAAAGAAAACTATAACAAAGATCTTTGGGCAGCCCGTGTGACACTTGAGATTCATCCAAGCGAAGATTTATTTTTCCGCATTGGTTGGGATAAAACCGAAGATACATCAAACGCTAAGGGCGGCTATCGTTTAATTCCCAGTATTTTGACAGATGCGCCTGTACCTGATTCGGTTTTCGATTCCTATACTAGCCTTCCGACGTGGAATAAAGTCGAGTTAGAAGGCTATAACTGGCTTGCGCGATACCAAGTGAATGATGATTTAGAGCTTAAATATATTGGTTCGCACAGAGAAAGCTATTCACCTACCAACATCGATTTCGACAATACACCCTTGCCTATTTTCGATGTACCGGCAGAGTATGACGACAGTAACGATACTCACGAAATTCAAGCTAACTATATCGGAGATACTTTCAGCCTTGTCTCCGGTTTATACTTTTATGACGGTGAAAGCTGCGGAAACTTTGACGCAATCCTAGGTGTGCTCGGTCAATCATTAGGAGCGCCAGGATTAACCAGGGAGGTGACGGGCTGCAATAACTCAGAAAGCTGGGCTGCTTATGCGCAAATGAACTACGACGTTACCGATAAGCTATCGCTTTCGCTTGGCGCCCGTTACACCGATGAAGAAAAGAGCGCATTTGTAAACAACGGTTTGATATTTGCCAATGTTTATCCTTACACAGACTGGGTAGATGGCTATGTGCGCCCTGACGGACAGTTAGTTCCTCAGGTACTTGGGACAGACACTAATGGTGATGATGTCTTGGATGCGCCGGCGGTAGAAAGCTGGTCTCGCTTTACCCCGCGAGTGGGGCTGGAATATCAAATGAACCGCGATACCATGTTCTTCGCAAGTTACTCACAAGGCTTTAAGTCGGGCACCTTTAACCCTCGTGCTCAAACCAATGAGCCTGGTGTTGAACCTGAAGTCGTAGATAGCTTCGAAGTGGGCGTTAAAAGCGATTTAAGCGACGCGCTTCGTATGAATGTCACTTTATTTTCATATGATCACAAAGATCGTCAGTACATTGGTGTAGAAGGGGATTTGTCTGATCCTACCGCACTTGATCAACGTCTGCGCAACGCAGCGGAAACTGCCGCAAAAGGTGCCGAGTTAGAAATGACGTGGGTAGCAACCGATAACCTGCAGTTTGATGTTGCTTACGGCTATATTGACTTCGAGATTAAGAAAAACAATGCCATTCCTCCGTTGATTGGCCTAGCCAGTACACCTGAGAATACCTTTAACTTTAATGCTAATTACTTTCTAGAAACGAGCTTTGGAGATATTACCTTCAACGCCAACTATTACTATCGCGATGATTACCTTATCTTTGAAACCAGCGACCTTATTCAACAAGATGCTTACGGTATGGTGAATTTAAGCGCGCGCTGGGAGAGTGTTGAAGGCGACTGGTATGCCGGATTACATGTGAAAAACTTGACCGATGAAGAGTATCTG
This sequence comes from Alteromonas sp. S005, assembly GCF_036864475.1. Classification (NCBI taxonomy): domain Bacteria; kingdom Pseudomonadati; phylum Pseudomonadota; class Gammaproteobacteria; order Alteromonadales; family Alteromonadaceae; genus Alteromonas; species Alteromonas sp. S005. Next base: position 72,197 of record NZ_JAZETN010000018.1, read on the forward strand.
GTTGGTGGATATGACTTTGTCACACAAGACGGTGAGGGTAACTTTGGGCCAGGTCTCGGTGGCGATACAACACTTATCGGTTATTACGGTGATCCACGTACCGTGCATCTTACGGTAGGTTATCGGTTCTAAACGATAGAGCTTAAGTAAACCCAACGACGGTCATCGCGCCTAGGCCTTTGTGCTTAGGCGCGTTCGCTTTTACGCGATTGATACCTGCGAGAATATTGGGGGTCGAAGGTCTTGTGTAACTAGTTACGCTAAAGCATTAACCTTTTTAGGCCGGCGTGATAGTATGTTAATTAACAAGGTAGTTACAAGTTGATAGCATTATGTCCGTAAAAATTTTGATTGCTGACGATCATCCTTTGTTTAGGGCCGCTATGTGTCATGCATTAACTAGCGTGGAGCACCTCGAGCTTGTAGAAACGTCTACCTTCCCTAGCACCCTTTCTCATCTCGAGGAAGATCAAGACATAGACCTGCTGTTCTTAGATCTTACTATGCCAGGCAACGAAGGGTTAAATGGCCTTGCACAAGTACATGCGCTATACCCTGATGTCCTAGTAGTGGTTATTACCGCACAAGAAGAACCCGACGTCATGGCAAAGTCGTTTGCACTAGGTGTAAGTGGATTTATTCCTAAATCTGCCTCGGTTGAGTGCATTATTGACGCAGTAAATACAGTATTGGATGGGGAAACTTGGATACCTCCATCAGTTCAGATGCCTTCGGGTTCGCTACAAAACCCTGCTTCCTCTGGTGCGAAAAGTGTATCCGACCAAGGTGATTTCACGGCTAGGTTGAAACAACTCACACCTCATCAACTTAAAGTGCTGCGGATGGTATCAGATGGCTTGCTCAATAAGCAGATTGCTTACGAACTCGACATTTCTGAGTCTACCGTTAAACAACATGTCTCTGCGGTGTTAAGAAAGCTTGGCGTTATCAACAGAACTAAGGCGGGCATAGCGTTCAAAAATGCAATGCATGTCTAGCGCTCTGATTGTATTAAAATTCAACGAATATTCTGTAGGAATAGAAGTCGCAAAAGCTATGTGTTAGCTTTACTTAGGATAACCAAAAGATCAAAATTTAATAAAAAGGACTTTTATGAAGCGTTCTGCACTATTAATTGCTTTATTTCTCCCTCTCTTTTGCCGCGCTGCAGCTACTCACTGGACTGACTTTACACTCGACAGAGGCCACGTATTTTTACCTGTAACCATAGAAGGTATAGAGTCTCGTGTTATGCTCGATTCCGGCGCGCAGATAAACAGTATTAATAAAGCGTTCATTGGAAAACATGACCTTGAGTTAGACGGCGGAAGAGCGGTCAAAATTCAGGGGGTATATAAAATTGAGAAGCGAAGCACATTTAATAATGTGAAAGTAAATATATTTGGCTCAGATTTCGAACTCGATAGCTTGGTTGAAGGAAACCTAGGCCATCATTCAAACGGTCTTCTTTTAGGGGCAAGCTTTTTTCAAAACTTCATTGTTCAATTAGACTACCCCAACAAAAAAATGAGACTGATAACTAGAGACAGCGTAAATATGTACGATGTGGCCAATGTTCGCACTGTGGTCCAGCAGGGGAGTGGAATGCCTATTGCGGAAGTTGAAATCAACGGTAAAGCACATTGGCTTCTGATTGACACAGGTAATTCGGGTTCATTATTTGTTGACAGAAAAGTGGCATCTAGAGTTGGTCTATTAGATAAAGTTGAGGCGACGTCGGAATCTTATGGAGTAAACGGTTCTGGTGTTAATGAGTTTGCAACAGCTGACACTGTCAAATTTGGGCCGTATGAGATCAGTGATGTTAAGGTGAGTTTTCCTACTGAAGGTCAAAAGACACACATAGAAAGCCAATACAAAGAATTAGGAAGCAGACTCGGTGGTAAGAAAGTGGTTGGACTCATTGGTTACGACCTGTTAAAAGACTTTGTTATTACTTTGGAATATAGCACCGCTAAAATGCATATTGGATTGCCAGAGTAGTTATTTTTCAAGACCTTGTTTCAATAGACGTTTCAGCGCGAGCGGTTTTACAGGTTTCGGTAAGTAAGCCATACCTAGTGAAGCCGCTTCCTCCCGGACTTTATGACTACGGTTAGCTGTAATGAGCAGCGTGAAATGGAACGAAAAGCCGTTTTGAGC
>NZ_JAZETN010000019.1:0-66889 GCF_036864475.1 Alteromonas sp. S005
ACATTGATGTACCTGATTAGATTCCTTGTTGGAAACACATATGGAATATTCCTTTTGACATTGTTTATCTACTACAGAGCAGATGAGCTGTTCGGTATTTCCCCTTACACCCTTGACCAATTAGCGCTCTGGCTAGTTTCTCAAAGTGAATCAACTAAAACGGCGCTGCTCAGTTCATTCATTACTGTTATAGGATTTATGCTCGCCTACGCTACAGCAACAGCCAACTGGAAAGGGCAGCTTCTAGCTAACCTCAAGCTACAGGCCGCGGGTGAGCTTGATGTATTCTTTTCAGAATATTCTAAATTGGCAACAGACTGTGAAATTTACGCATCGTCTCTAACAGAAGCTGTCGATAAAATACAAAAAAATTGCACTTTAGATAAAGCAGTTTTCCTTGCTAGCTATAATCGAGATCAAGGGCAAATTTTCATACAAAAAAGGCAGAGACTAATAGCAATGGGTGTAGATGTTCATAGTTTCCAGGGGCGTTATAGTACGCTTCTCTTATCTGCACCCAACCTGAAATCTAGTCTAGATGCCGCGATTACAGCAGTTACAAACATCAATGATAAACTCTGGATCAATGTTCCATTCCACATCAAAGGCGATGAGAATGTTGTCCAAACTTTCGTTAATCAGGTAAATGTTGCTGATTGCTTTGCTCTTAAGTCGGCGGTTGACGCTCACCACGACGAGCTTAATTTCTCTTCTGGGGTTGTGAGAGGCAACCTAATGTCAACTGTTATCGGGTTCAATATTTGGACGATGTACAACTTGTATCGTCAAGGTGGTGATTTCTATAAAACAATTAAAGAGCGCTATACTAAGCTGCAAAAATAACCGTAATAAAGACGGGCACATACCATGACCGCAGAGATTAATATCCCGCAAAACTAACTAAAGAAAACTAAAGAAGACAGGCACTATATATTCCGGCACTTTATATTCCGTGAGCTCCCGTCATCTCGTTTCTTATTTTAGTCTACGTGTTATTGCCCCTGCTTTGAGGTGTTAGCTATTTTGGTAAACATGCTATTTTCATTCGCTATTTTCTTACTCTATTTGTCACCAATTGCCTTTGTATTCTTATACTCTAAATATGAATATCAGCATTCATTAGCAGACAGTTTTAAGAGATGGAGAAATTCCAAAATAATCGGCATTGTATATTTCGCTGTGTTGACTTTTTTCATAGTTACGACTGAAGATAGAAGCTGGAGACTATCAACTTATTGGTATTTGCTATGGGAACCGGGTTTAAGTGTCAGCCTTATAGTGTTCTCAAAACCTGCCAGTGAGATTATAGAAGGCTTCTCCTCACTAGATCATTTCGGTGAGGACTTTGGACATATTTTAGGTTGGTTCGGCTTGTTGTACGTATCATATATACTCGGTGTTGAAGTTTTAAGCCATAGCTAACACTCGCTCCGCGGGCTGAGACGCTAATATTTAAGCGACTCGCTTAGTTCGTGGGAGCAAAAAATACGTAGGCGCCTAGCGGTTCACTTGTTATGGTAGTTAATGTATCTCTGCCCGTCCTTTGGGTAAGGCGAGCACTCAGTAAAATTAACCACAAAAAGGGAAATTTATGAAAAACGGAATTCTCACAGCACTTATTTTTATGATATTCAGTTGCTCTGCAAACGCGACTATTTCTCCTCATCTCTCCTCAGAGCCTATTGAAGTTACAAATGACGAGCTTGTTCAATATTGGACAATGAAATTTAATTCGTTTTCTTTTAATTCTGAACCCAAGGGCAAAGTTGCTTCTATGCCAAAAGGCTATGTAAAAATCCGCTATTTGATTGATTCAGATGGAAATACATTCAACGCTAGTGTAGTGGAGTCAAAGCCGGTAGGTGTGTGGGACGAGCAAGGTTTGCTTGCTATTAAGCAAATGCAATTTGCTCCAACCACCGATAACGATGCCCGTGTACCTGTTTATGTGACTACTTTTTTTAAATTTGAGCAGGGCAACTGATGCAAGTTAACTCTATAAGCGCCTAAAAAATTACGATTGTCATTGGTAGGCGCTCACCGGAGTGCAAACACGCGGGCTAAAATATGAGTAGCAGACTAGGTTGTTCAGTTAACTGTAATTCCCCTATTATTTGTGTGTTCGCTATACGGAATCATTATGAAAACTACTGTGTCACTTGCACAATATGTTAAAAAACGAAATGGGGTTCCATTAGGGGCAAGTGGCTCCATGAGAAACATGCTTTTCCGTGCTTTCGGAGCAAGGTCCTTTCAGGTGTTTTGGCGGCACTGGAATCCTATTTGGGGTTACTATTTATCGCGCGATATCATGCGACCGCTTGCGAATTTTCTACCCATTTCTTTAGCTACACTTGTTACATTCCTTGTCAGCGGTGCTCTTCACGATATCGCAGTATCAATTATAAAGTGGAAAATCGTTTTATTTTTCACGCCGTGGTTTGGACTAATGGGCTTGCTAGTTATAGTTTCAAAAGCGGTCGGGATATCGTTCGGCCAGTTTAGTTGGATTGCTCGTGCAATAATTAATGCATCGCTAGTATTTGTCTCGTTAGGTGTAACGTACTTCTTGGAGTCATTGTATGCTTAGCAACATACAACTGATAAGACATAAACAGTGATATGTGGTTTAAAGACCTAGAATTAGAATCTGAAAATATAACGCTTACTCCCTTAACAATGGCACATGCTGACGCCTTAGTGAATGCAGCGACGGACGGTGAGCTGTGGAAGCTATGGTTCACATCAGTACCAAACGCTGAAACTATTAGTGAATATATTGCGACGGCACTAGAGCAGAAAAGCAAAGGGCTATCGTTACCCTTTGTCTTGATACAAAAAGCGAGTGGAAAGGTTATTGGCTCAACGCGCTTTTGTAATGCTGACTTTATTAATCAGAGAGTGGAAATTGGCTATGCGGTAGGCTTTTGTAATCCTGGGTGTAGCAGCGATTTTGCTCAAAACTTCCAAGCAAGCCCGAACGATACCCAGTATTTTGATGTGCTAATAAAAGAAAAGTTTGGGAAATAAACACTTGCTAACTTACTTCTATCAAGTGTTAAAGTGCTTTAAGAAGGGACAAAGATTTGACTAAAATTTTAATATTTGGAAATTCCGGTTCTGGCAAATCTACGCTAGCGCGCCGTTTATGTGAAACACACGGTTTAGCACATTTGGATCTCGATACTCTGGCATGGAAACCCACTAGCCCGCCCGAAAGAAAGCCCATTGAAGAGTCGGACCAAGAGATAAAGGCGTTTACCGCTTCAAATGAAACCTGGGTTATCGAAGGGTGTTACACAGATCTGCTTAAGCTTGTAGAGGCGCAGTCTACAGAAATAGTATTTATGAATTTACCCATTGAGTTGTGTATTGCTAACGCGAAAGCAAGACCGTGGGAGCCCCATAAGTACAAGACCAAACAAGCGCAAGATGATAATTTATCCATGTTGATAGACTGGATTGGCCAATATACAAAAAGAGACGATACGTTCTCTTATACTGCTCATCAGCAGTTTTATGAAAACTATAGCGGTAGTAAAAGAATGATAACGAAAAATATTCCGTACTAAGCTAAGTGCGTTGTCATTTTTGCCTATTAATTACGAATTCAGACTTAAACTTAGAGGTTTTCATGAAATGCGTTTTTCTTACATCGCTTATTTATTTATGGTCGATACAAGCATTTGCACAAACTGATTTAAAGGAACTTGGCAGGCAATACTTTACGGCGTGGTCAGCAACGCAATCTCCAAATGCTACAGAGCATGATTTAGATAAATATCTATTGCTTCTTAGTAGTGATGTTGCTCATCAGCATTTACCGTACGATTCTGACGATTCCCGCATGCCCGATGGTAAAGCGCGCATTCGCGAGGGGATGCTTTATTACTTAGGTGCACACGTCTTTTATACCGCCCAACTTAATCACATTATACCTGCGCACAATGCGGTAGCTATTTCATACACTACAACGAGTAAGGGCATTCATCCACAAACTAAAGAACTTATTGAACTAGAGTATCAAACATTAGAAGTGCTAGAGATTGAAGATGGTAAAGTAGCTGTGATAAGAAAATACGAAGAGTAATGGTAAGGCATCAATCATAGTGTTATTTTTTACTTTATCGAGATGTTGGCCTAGTAAGCATTCATGCGGAGGTTAGGCTTTGCGCTAATCCTCGCAACTTTGTTGGTTAATTGCGAACCTTTGATGTTTAGGCTATTCAATACAGTGCTTTATACGGAAAATTATGTTTAAGAAAATTTTAAAGGGATTTGGAATCGCGATACTCTCCTTTGTCGTTTTGTTTACCCTAGTCGCTGTATGGTCAGGCTATAAATCCTCTCAGTATGAAGAAACTGCAATTCCCTTTATGAATACTGCAATAGTAGATATTTCCACGTGGGAATTAGAAACGTTTAAAAGATATCTTACTGAATCTGAGCTTGAAAATATTAATGAAAGCGATCTAGAGAGGCTCATAAGGGCTTTATCAAAAATGGGTAAGTTAGTTGAAATTGGTGAGTATCAGTTCAACACGGTGACATCACGAGCGCTTGTAGGCGGAGGTTCGGGCACGTTTGTTACCTATACAGTACCTGCTGTGTATGAGAATGGAGACGCTATGCTAACTATTACTCTAAAAGAAGAAGATACTTCCTTTTCTGTTTATCACTTTAAATTAGATTCGTTGGCGCTGTTTGACTAACGAATATGTGTAGCGCATTAATATGTCAAGTTTAATACTTCCACTATTTACGCATGTACTTCTTTGTACTGCACTTTACGCATTACTCACTTTAGCTCGCGCACCGGTTGTGTGGGGAGTGGGGCAGACCAAAGATGGTTCAAATCCCTTCGGCAGTATTCAGCCTAAAATCAGCGCGAACCTAAGCAATCAATTTGAGTGGCCACTATTTTTTTACATTGCCATTGTATTGCTTATCGCAAAGGATGAGCCAATAGACATTGAGCAAATCTACTTGGCTTGGGTATTTGTGATTGGCAGAGTGCTACACAGCATTGTTCAAATATTTACCGACAATATCAGATTGCGTGGTATGGTTTTTACCGTCAATTTTGTTGCTGTTTTGGCAATGTGGGTTTTGCTTGTTATCGAGCATATATAAGAATCAAGAGCATTAAAGTTATGGAAGACGTTTTAGAACCGCTGGGCCGTTTTGTACTTCGAATACTTAAGTGGATAGTGGTAGAAGCTATCATTGAACTAGTTATAAAAGGTACAGGCCATGTGGTGCTTAAGCTTTTAACCTTTGGCAAATACCCGCGAGCGGGTAGAGACGAAGGAAGGACCTTTGCGGTTGGTGTAGTTAGCCTAATCATTGTTTTTGTTTGCCTTGTACTTATTGCTTAATATCTAAAAAGGATATTTTCATGAATATGAATAAGTGGGCGAAAATACGAGAAAAAGGCAAACAGCGCTTCGTTTTAGTAAACGGTGTTTTGGGGTGGGGCCTACCCACCGCCATCCTCTGGGTCTTTTTGATGGAATTTCTTGAACCATCGGAAAATATTTGGGTACGCCCAATTATCGCTTTAATCATCTTCCCCATTGCAGGTATCGCTTTCGGCCACTTAATGTGGAACAAATCTGAGAAGGCTTACGAAAAAGCGACGAGTAATACTCTGTAACTTCTCTAGGCTGGCTTTTTACTTATAACCCAGTAAAGTAAAAGTTCTAATTTCTACAAGCTAATTCAGAGAAGTACATGGAAGTATCCAAAACAAGTATTCAAAAAGCAGTCGCGAAGAATATTATCTCTGAACAGCAGGGCGTTGACCTCTACAACTTCTTTCAGGCAGAAAGCCAGCATGCTCCCGCTTTCACCTTTACCCATATTCTTTATTATCTGGGCGGCCTTATCGCTATTGGCGCCATGACTTTGTTTATGAATTTAGGGTGGGAACAGTTTGGGGGGCTGGGGATAATTTTCATAACATTGCTCTACGCTGGTGTAGGGTTAAAGATGGCGAACTCTTTAGCAAATAAAAATCTTATTATCCCAGCTGGTATTTGCGCAACCTTTGTCGTATGTCTAACGCCGCTTGCTATTTATGGTTTTCAGCAATGGCTTGGCCTTTGGCCCGAGAGCGATACAGTCTATCGTCAGTTTCATAAACGCGTTAAATGGCTGTGGTTGTACATGGAACTAGGCACATTGGTGACCGGCATGATAGTAGCTTGGCGCTACAAGTATCCGTTTTTGATAATGCCTATAGCAATAACACTGTGGTACATCAGTATGGATGCTGTCATGCTTCTCATCGACCAAGACGATATGTGGAATTCCTACACATGGGAATTTCGCGCACAAGTATCTATGTACTTCGGCATACTTTTGACCTCATTAGCGTTTTGGGTTGATTTACGGTCAAGGCACACTGCCGACTACGCATTTTGGTTATATTTATTCGGCGTTATTGCGTTTTGGGGTGGGCTTACCAGCCAAAGCTCAGAGAGCGAACTTTCAAAGTTTTTCTATTTCTGTATAAACCTAGTCCTAGTAGGGCTAGGCGCATTATTGGTTCGAAAAGTATTTGTGATATTTGGCGCGTTAGGCTGCTGTTTCTATTTAGGGCACTTGGCCTCAAATGTGTTTAGAGACAGTTGGCTTTTTCCTGTTGCCTTAACGGCTATTGGTTTAGGCGTGGTATATGCGGGAATATTATGGCAAAAAAATGAAGTTAGGATCACTGGTAAAGCCCGTAAAGTTCTGCCAAAGCCCTTTCAAGAACTCCTAGAGAGCAAACTAAAATGAAAAACTGTATTAAACGCTAGAGAGTAAATAAACGCTCTTAAGTTCTGATAGCAGTAGGTATCGAATAATAAACATAAACAATAGCCTCGGCGAAAGCAGATAAATTATCTTAGAAAAGTGGCAAAGACGAAAGGTAGCAAACAGAAATGTCAGATAAAAAAGAAGAATTCAAAGACCCTACAAACCTTATAGCGTGGATTAAATACTTTCTATGCTTTCAAGTTGTTCTCGCTTTTGTAGCTATCGGCTCAAATTTAATGGAGTACCAGCTTTTAACAGACTTCCAAAACGGCGTTTATTTTAGCCAAGAAATGGCGGTTGCCGATGCAGAAGCTAATGACAAGAGGCAAGCCGTTATTGCTTTTTCTTACCTTGGCGTGTTTATCGTTTCTGGCGTTTTAATTTTAAGATGGATTTATCAAGCAAATCAAAATGCACGTCAATTTGGTGCGAAAGATATGGCGTTTTCGCCAGGCTGGTCGATAGGTTTTTATTTCATTCCCATTGTTTCTCTTTGGAAGCCCTATCAAGCGATGAAAGAAATCTGGCAGGCAAGTCAAAACCCAGCTAATTGGCCAGTAGAAAAAGTAAGCTCTATCTTGGGAATCTGGTGGTTTTTCTGGATTGCTAACAGCATAGTGGGACAGGCAGTATTTCGATTGTCTAGAAGAGCGGAAGAAATCTCTGAAATTATGAATGTGAACTTGGTGTCACAGACCTCAGAAGTTATTTCAATTCCTTTAGCATTAGTTACTTGGTTAATGGTTAAAAACGTTTCTAATGCTCAGTTAGCAATGCAGGAGCGAAGTAATGAACAGCCAGAAATTGACGACGTATCAAACCTAGAACCAGCAAAGTGAAGTTGACCAGCTTTTAATTTCGTTAGAATAACGCAATGCCCGCAGACAACGGGTGTTTTCTCATTAAGGTGTTTTAAAATACTTTTTATTGATTAAGTTGAAACGTTCTTGCCTACTAGTGCGTTATTTTCCAATGAGTTTCTATATATGTCGTTTAAGAAGAAAGCGTTAGCCAGTGTTCTTGTTTCCCTCTGTTCTGCGTTAAGCCTTAATGCTAACGCAAATGAACCTTATGAATTGATGGGCGTGACTACCCAAACGGGTGAGAAAGCGTCCTATCTTGCTAATGAGAAAAATATAACCCTGCCGGTAACGGTTATTAACGGAAAAGAAGACGGTCCCATACTGCTACTTACAGCCGGTATTCATGGTGACGAGTTCCCGTCAATGTATGCCTTGCAACAACTTCAACAAAACCTTAATCCTAATGAGATGAGCGGTGTGTTGGTTGTGCTGCACTTGGCAAACTTAGACGGGTTTCATGGAAATAGAATAGCGTTAAACCCTAAAGATGAGAAAAACCTCAATAGGGAGTTTCCAGGGAGCGCAGACGGCACACCAACAGAGCAAATTGCGGAATTGCTAACCAGAGAGTTTATTGGCAAAGCTGACTTTTTAATAGACATGCATTCTGGCAGTGCAAACCAAACGTTACTGAATCATGTGTATTCTCCTTTTGTGGGCGACGAAGAACTTGACGCTTTAACATTTGAATTCGCGAAAGCAACCGGCATGCAGCATATTGTTATGTATGGTGACCGCCCAAGAGATCCTAACAATTCAATTTCATACCCTAACACAGCGATGACGAGGGGGAAGCCTGGCCTTACTACCGAAATAGGGCACTTAGCGCAGACAGATGAAGAGTCTGTAGCAGAAGCGCTAGAGGTGGCTAAAAACGCTATGTACTTTCTAAAAATGTTGCCAGAAAAACCAAAGCCGCACCCCGAGCCAATTATTTACGAAACCATTAAATACCCTAAAAGCTCGAAAACCGGGTTTTTTAAGGCCTCAGTGGTGATAGGGGATAAAGTGGTAACTGGGCAGGACATAGGTGCGGTCACCGACTATTTTGGTAATCTTGTTGAAACCCTCAAATCGCCTGTTGACGGCACGGTTATGATGGTTAATCAAATGCCAGCCATTAAAGATGGTCAGTCTGTAATGGCGATTGGTGTAGTAAAATCTGAATAATATTGTTTATGAAGTAAATAGGCTGGGTGATCTAATTCGCCTACTCAATCAAATAAATGATAAGGTTGAATCACAAAACTGTGATTAGGGAATAAGATGGACTTTCTTTTTAACGTATTGATTTGGGTAGGCGTGGTTATCTTCGCCATTTTTATTATCGGCTTTATGGCAGCAGCGAAGCTAAATAAGCGCCAAGATGAAAATAATGATTAAAGGTCTGCCAAGCTTGCTTTAAAAGCTGTAAGGCCAATTTCAGGAAAGTAATAAATATTTTCACCCCTTTTCTTTAGTTCCTCCGTTTAGTGAAAAAAGGGGGAACAATATGCAAACAACAATTCTACCACGCGCTAATTCACAAGATCTGGTACAACCTAGCCTAGTATCTTTCGCAAAAGCGTCTTTCCACAAGCGGGCTATCAACGCAACCACTATTGCTCTTGCAGGGGGAGTGGTTACTGCCGGTCTATTTGTTTTAATGGCAGAGCTGATAAGGCAAGATAAGGTGCATATAAGTGAAGCGCCGCCGGTGTTTTTTGAACCCATCATCTATCAGCCTGAAGATGAACGAACTATTACCAAAAAGCCCATTGCGCCTATTGAGCAAGTCATCAAAACGCCGCCGCAAAAAAAGGTCGAGATCGATCCTGAGCCAAATGACGGCCCAGGTAATTTCGAAATAAACACACAGGTTCCTAATACGGCGTTAGATTTATCAATAAATCTGAATAGTGTTCAAAGTGATATGCAGGCTACGCCTCAGTTCAGGGTTGATCCTACGTACCCGCCAGAGGCGAGTCGAGACGGTGTTGAGGGTTGGGTAAAGCTTGGGTTTACGGTAAGTGCTAGCGGTGCTGTATCTGATATAAAGGTATTAGATTCCGAGCCCAAGCGTATGTTCGATAGAGCAGCACGCCGCGCGCTTAAAAAGTGGAAGTACAAGCCCAAGTTGAACGGCGGTAAACCTGTTAGTCAACCAGGTATGGTTGTAGTATTAGATTTCAAACTAGAACAATAAGGATAGCCTATGAGTATAGGCGCAAGTTTGCAAAGCCTGTTTCAAGGTAAGCGCGAAAGAGCGCTGGGAGTGAGTGAAAGGCTAATGCTGCAATATAGCGCAAAAGGTGATGAAGCATCGTTAGCCGCACTTTTTGATTTACACAGTACCAAGCTATTTTATTTTCTTAAGGTATTAAGCGACAGCTCCATAGCTGAAGATATATGTCAGCGTACATGGATAAAAGTTATTGAGCACCGCCATTTATTTAAAAGCGGCGATAATTTTCAAGCTTGGCTGTTCACCATTGGAAGGCGAGCCCTTATTGATGAATTCCGTAAAAACGCCAAGCTTGAATATAGTAACGAAGCTGTAGAGGAATTTACTCTTTCTGAGCTGGTTAAGCACGCTCAGTCTTCGGTAGAAGATGATGTAGCTAAAGGATTAGAAAAAGACGTGTTTAAAGCTTGTTTAGCACAATTACCTTACAAGCAGAAAGAGGCGCTTTCACTGCAGTTTGAAGGTTTTAGTTTATCGCAAATAGCTGATATGTGCGGCGCTGAAAAAGAAACGGTTAAAACACGAATTCGATATGCCAAAGAAAGTCTTAAATCTATGCTGGAGAAATTGTAATCATGTCTATCTCAGATAAAGAGCTACAAGAAGCGTTCAGACGCAGCCAGCAGGTACAAAAGCAAAGCGATTTAACAACTCAAAAGACAAATGCGCGAGTACGTGCCAAAGTGCTTGGACATAACAAAGCTAGAGCAAACGGAAGTGACACAGAACGTATGTTCGCTGCGGCGTTTTCGCATCTTCGCGCCTATTTCGCGTCATCAACTCTTCGATTTACCGCTGTGGCTTTCGCTATTGTTGCCATGCTAGGGGTGTACAACATTGGAGTATTCCAAAGTCGTCACTCGCCGAATATGCAAACCGCAGCACACCGTGTAGATATTGTGCATTACCACGGTTTTGCAGGTGAAGATAAAATAATGGCTAATAATTTCAATGACGACTATCAAGCCCGCTTTAATGCCTATACCCGCCAATATGTCGAGAGTAGTTTGGTTGCTAGAGCTGTTTCCCAGCAGCCAGCTACATTGAAATCGCAAGATGGTTATTGGCTATTGGTGAATTGTAAAAATCAACAAGTTATCGTTTCTGAGAGTCTTATTGCATCGTTGAATATTAATGGCCGTATAGAAGGGGATATCAACGTAGGGACTCAGGTTGCGCTAGCATTCGATGATCAGGGAAGAATATTGTCTATTAAACAGTCCACCAAGCCGTTAATGTGCTGATATATAAGTGCGTCATACTGACAAATAGAAACGCAAAAACGAGGCTGGCTGGTTTGGAAACGGCCTGAGCCTCGTTAATTGCAGAATATGATTATTTAAAATTACTTGTCTAAATCGTGCGCCCTAAAGGCATTGGGAAGCAATTCGCCGATGGTGGTTTCAAACTTCTCTCCACTTTGACTAACCATGGTTACCGGAGTTTCATCTGGCGCGAACTCTGCAATTTTTTGTCTGCAACCGCCGCATGGAAAACAAAATTCCTCGTTCGGGCTGGCAATAACGATGTGTGAAATGCGCTTTTGGCCTTGCGCAACCATATTGCCAATAGCAGTGGCTTCTGCACATTGCCCTAAAGGGAAGGCCGCGCTTTCTACGTTACACCCAGCAAAGGTTTCCCCACTCGGGGTAAGCACTGCAGCACCAACTTTAAAATTGGAATAGGGTGAATGAGAGTTTTTCTGTGCGTTAAAAGCAAGTTGTGATAGTTGTTCTAAATTATTTTTCTTCATAGCTACCTGTGTTAACCACCCAATACGCTTTACTTTTATCATCAAATGCGAGAAGGTTGGCGGCATTAGCGCCGCAGACATGCGTATATTAAATACTCAGGCGGTTTTTTCTTTTTTTATAGAATGCTTTTTTACCATGTGCAGAAACGTTAGTCTCATCTTTTTTTCTCTATTCGCTGCTATTTTAACCGGTTGTGCGCAAACAGCCTCAGTTTCAGAAAGGCCACAGATGGGAAATCTGCTTTTAGCTGAGCCTGCTCCTATAAATCCGCGTTCTGAGATGGCAATTGCACGCTACAATCAGGTATTAACTAGCCCGGCGCTTTCAGATGAAGACAAAGCCGAACTGCATTTTCAACGAGGCATGCTTTACGACAGTGTAGGTCTTGCAGGTCTAGCTCAGTTCGATTACACACAAGCAATTAACTTAAAGCCCGATTTAGCTGAAGCTTATAACTCTATGGGTATTCATTACATTCAACAGAGTGACTTCCTTCAAGCTTATGATGCATTTGACTCTACGTTAGAAATTAACCCAGAGTATGATTTCGCGTTCTTAAACCGTGGTATCGCGCTTTATTATGGCGGTAGAGCAGTGCTTGCCATTGAAGATTTAAATCGCTTTTTTAACAAAGATGACAGCGATCCGTTTCGTGCGCTGTGGGCTTACTTTGCGCATCACGATGTGTCAGAACTTGAAGGGCAAGCTTACTTAGCGTCGATTCGTCCTACGCTCGACAATGAACATTGGGCAACCACGCTGGTGGATTTATTCCTAGGTAGTGTCGGTGAAAATGATGTGCTTAACTCACTGCTAGACGGTGTTAAAAGCCAAAAAGCACTCACTGATCGATTATGTGAAGCGTATTTCTACTTAGGTAAATTTCATTCTCTGCGCGGAAATAGTGGAATCGCATCGAATTACTTTAAGCTTGCGTTAAGTACAAACGTATTCGATTACGTAGAGCATCGTTACGCAAGAATGGAGCTTAACCGTTTGCGTGATAAAGCTAGCAACAAAGTAGTTAGCGAAGAGTAAGCGAAAAGCATTATGCGAGGCTTATTTTTAGCAGTCTTCGCACTGCTCATCGTTGCGGGCGATAGCGGGCGTTACGCCCCTCAACTTATCTCGAACGCGATTAGTGTGCTATCACCCTCACATCAAAATGTAGGTGGAACTTCGTTAGAAAGTGAGGAAACAGTCGAGTCCGATAGCGCTCAGCCTGATGCTATTGCCCCAGATAGCACTGATACTACCCTTGAAAATAATCCACGAGATAACGCGCTAGCGCTGCTATGGCTGGCTGCAAAGCAGGGGAGTGACACTGCCCAAGTCCACATGCTCGAAATATTTGAGAGCGCATATAACGATGGCTTTTCTTCTACGGTTTCTGTTGACCAAGAGACAGCCACTTATTTTCTGGAAAAGCTTGTTAACCTAGAAAATGCGGATGCTGCGTGGTTGTTGTACCAAATCTTAGGTGAAGAGGGTGCTTCAGAGCGTTTTATGCGCCTAGCAGCACTCGGCGATGTAGCTGAAGCACAACTCGCCTTTGCAATGTCTACCGATTCGCCAGAAAAGCGAGAAAAGTGGCTGATACGCGCAGCGTCACAAGAATATTTGCCTGCACAGGCTGCACTGGCCGATTGGTACCTACTTCATGGGCAACAGCAGTTAGCCAAACCACTGCTGGAAGCTACAGCAACGCTAGATATGCAAAGTGCGTTCAAGTACGCAATGCTTTTATGGGACGAGGGCAAATTTTCACAAGCTAAGCCGCATTTTAAATTCGCGGCGCAAAAAGGCCATCAACAAGCGAAAAAAGCCCTAAACGTTATTAAGCTTTATTCTCCGTATTCAGTAGCGCAAGCAATAAAGCAATCTGGTGCGCTTCATTGGGACGATAAAGCAAATTGCCTGCAGCGTGTTCAACCTTTTGCTACAAGCTTAGCGACCATCATGCGAGCGCATGAACATTATCAATCATTTAACAATGATACGCGTCTTAAAGAACTTTCTATTTGCTTAGCGCCGCCTATTTGGCTTAATTCCGATGTGTTGGAGTGCGATGCCAACTACAGAAGGGCTGGCATCTTGGGTTGTGATATTTCTCCGTTAGCAAGTATTGCCAAAAAGCGTAAGTTTAGTCATGCAGTTGTAGTGGCCGAGCAGGGAAAAGCGAATGTTCAAAATGGTGTAATGTATTTAGATATTAGTGACGCTTATACAGTTTTCGTGCACGAACTAGCGCATTTTGCTGGCTTCGCTGACGAATACCCTATTGGCAAGGGTATGGCAAACAAACTGTGTGATGAAGATGGAATTGAAGACTTCAGACCGCCCAACGTTGTTGTAGATACTGAGTATTGGTATGCACCGCATGAAACGGTAGAGAATTGGCTGGCGATAGACCCCGCAACGATTATCGCTCGCGCTAAGACATGTACAGTGTTGGGGCTTAATAGCTACAAACCTAGCCGACGAATCACCTTTATGGAACACCACGATAGTGGCGTGATCCCGCCTTTATATATGGTACTTTGGCAGCAACAGCTAGAAAAGCAAAATTCGCAGCGGCCCATCTCAATGAACTTCTTCCAAGCTTTTCACAATAGCGGTAATCGAAAAGAGGCGGCCCACTGGCTAGCTGAGTACGAAGCATTTACCGGCACTAAATAAGCAGCCGCACACTCTTTTTCGATACCGCCATAGTCCTATTCAACAACCACCTTCACAGGTACTGCAACGGGTTATTTCTCGCTACCCTCGAAGCGTAGGCTTTAGCTCTCTTACCCACATAGATGTTGCACCACAAATTGCTACCGGCATAACAATGAAGTTCACCACGGGAATGAGCGAGAACACGTTTACCATCATACCAAAGGTCATTGCTTTTCCTTTGTGTTCGCCCAGGTGCAAGCGCATTCTAGTGAAATCCACCTTGTGGTTATCATAAGGGTAGTCACAATACTGGATAGCCATCATCCAGGCGTTAAATAAGAACCAAAGTACTTGCCCGATAATAGGTAAGAAAAAGAACAGCAATAAAAAACCGATAGCGCGAGGTAAATACCAAATAAGTTTAGTCAGTTCGCGACCTACAGTGCGTGGAATGTCTTTTACCAACGACATAACGCCTTCATCACCCAGGTCTTGACCCGTTAAATGACGCTCAACCTTTTCTGATAACACGCCGTTGAAAGGCGCTGCAATCCAGTTAGCTAGGGTGCCAAAAATAAGTGCGAAAATAAGTAACACACTGATTACCGCTAAAGGCCATAAGAAGAAGCTGATAGCCGTTTTTATCCAGCCTAACCATTCAGGTACAAGGTCGATAACATAGGCTATACCCATTTCTATTTGACCGAACAAGAAATAAAAAGCAACGGAAAACAGAACAAGGTTTATAGTCAGGGGCACAAACACGAAACGCTTTAGCCCTTTCGTTTTGATAAGCGAAAAGCCTTCAAAGAAATAATGCACACCACCTGAACTCATTCGTACTCCTTCGCGTTATTTTAAACGCTTTGTTTATTAACTATATTCTCTATCATACGCCCTTGGCGCGTTCTGTTCCCAACTCACTGAAATGGTAATTGTTACAAGCTGTTAGTTTTGGTAGAGTCAAAACATAATAACAAAAGAACCTTCTGTGTGATTACATCATTTCCATATCATCCGCTAATTCAGCATCCCGCCAAGGGATATTGGGCTGAAGCTATGACGATTTCGTCAGTCCACTCTGCATATCAGAGGGATGATGCGTGAGGCTTAAGAAGATAAAGCTAGCGGGCTTCAAGTCCTTTGTTGAGCCTACTTCTATTCCATTTCCTGGGGAAATGACTGCCATTGTTGGCCCAAACGGCTGTGGTAAATCCAATGTTATTGATGCTGTTCGCTGGGTATTAGGTGAAAGTTCAGCGAAGAATCTACGCGGCGATGCGATGACAGACGTGATCTTCAATGGTTCATCTTCACGAAAACCCGTGGGGCAGTGTAGCGTTGAACTTGTTTTCGATAACAGTGCAGGGCGGATCGCGGGCGAATTTGCCAACTACAACGAACTGTCTGTTAAACGATTAGTCACCCGAGATGCCACGTCGACTTACTTCCTCAACGGTACCAAATGTCGCAGGCGAGACGTTACCGATCTGTTTTTAGGAACAGGGCTAGGGCCACGCTCTTACGCCATTATCGAGCAAGGTATGATCTCAAGGCTTATCGAATCTAAGCCACAAGAGCTGCGCGTGTTTATTGAAGAAGCTGCGGGAATATCAAAGTACAAGGAGCGTCGCAGAGAAACAGAAAATCGCATAAGGCATACGCAAGACAACCTTGAACGCTTAAGCGATGTGCGCGATGAACTTGGCAAGCAGTTAGAAAAATTACAGCGACAAGCCGCGGCAGCAACCCGCTATAAAACTTTACGCGCGCAGGCCAGAGAGTTAAAAGGCCAGCTTGCGGCGATTAGATTTCTTAAAAATAGCGAACATATTGAGGCGCTGCAAAAGCAGCAGCAAACACTGCAACTAGAAGTCGACGATTTAAATGCTAGGTTACAAGGTGACGAAGCCGGGCTTGAGTCGTATAAAACTAGGCAAGTCGAAACCAAGCAAGCCATCGATGATCTGCAGCAGCAATTATTCACCACAAGCAATGCAATAACGCGTTTAGAGCAAAACGCTCTGCATGCGAAACAGCGAAAAGGGCAAATAGAGCAAGAGCTTGCGCGAATAGCAGAACAGCATGGGTTGCTCAACCACTCAATTGATGAGGCACAGGAAGCACTTGCCGTGTCAAATGAAGCGCTTGAAAACATTGAGCCAGAGCTTGCACTTAAAGAAGCTGAACTAGAACATGCAAAAACACGTTTTGAAGACGTTGAGCAGGCATTAAGAGAATTTAACGCGAAAGCACGTGAACAAGAGCAAACGTACAACCAGCTTCGACAAAACGTGCAGCAGTGCCATAGCCAAATACAGTCCACAATGAGCATGCAGCTTCGCACATCTCAGCGCATTAGCGAACTGCAAGACGAGTTAAAACAACTCGATGACGAAGATTATTCAAGTCAAATTGCACTTTTAAATGAGCAGGGTAACGAGTTAGATTTCGATATTGATGAAGGTAAACAGGCGGTTCAAGCAGCTAGCGAGACAGTACAAAAGCAACATGCTGAAGTGCAAGTCATTGAAGCGAAACGTCGTCAGGCGCTGGGTCAGCTGCAAACCGCGCAATCAACAAAATCTGCCCTAGAAGCTCTTCAGCAAGATGCCTCTAACTCCGAAAATGTGCAGCTAGAAGGAATTGAAAAGCTTTGGCAGCAATTTAGTTCAAGCCAAGCGTTAGCACCCTGTATTGAGGCCATTTTGCAGCACGCTAAGGACCCTGTGGTTGCCAAAAGCTACCCCGTAAAAGAGCTTCTTAAAAACAAATCGCGTCTACCCACAGGCATAAAGGTATACACCGAAAGCGTGTTAACAGGTTCGGCAAACGTCGGCTCTTTAGCCCATGCCTTATTAACCGAGCTTGGCGGAAGTAACACCTCACCGGCACAGGTTCCCGCATTTTTTGATGATATATACCTTTGCGAAGACGATGAGGACTTGGCAAGTAGGGTGAAACGCTTAAGTGATACCGAAACGAAAAGAAATGGTAAAGACTTTTCTAGCGTAATCTCACCCTCAGGTTTATGGGCCAGCTCCCATTGGGTCGTTAAACCGGGTGAGGTGAATGACGGTGCTTTACAGCGTGCCAACAAAATTAAAGTGCTTACAGACGATATCGTAGCCATTGAAAGTCTCATAGAAGAAGTTGAATATTCGATTGAGGAAGCGAAGCAGAGCCTTGAAGTAAGCGAAGCCCATAAGCATTCGGCTCAAAACGCCTTGGCTGAAAAAGAAAACCAACGAGCTCAAATCAAAAACAAGCTTTCTCTTCTCGAAATGCAGCAAGAACAGCAGTCTAGTCGCAGCGCCAAACTTAATGATGAATTAGCAAAACAAGAGTTAATGCTTGCTAAAGAAGAAGAGCAATTAGCGCAACTTTCCGAAAAATTAGAACTTCAAGAAGCGCAGATTCTTGAATACGAAGTGCATATTGATGAGGTTAATGCGAAACGTGAAGAAAATGAACGAACTACATCAGAATTACGCGCCTCAGTGGATTCATTAACGTCTCAAAATCATGAGCTTGCACTAAAAAAACAGCAGCTTGAAAATCATCAAAACTTATATAGTCAACAGGTTACGCGTAACCTTGAGCAGCGTGAAGAATACATAAAAAATAAAGAAAGACTGCAAAAAGAGCTAGCGCACCTAACGTCTCCTGAAGAAATTCAGGAAGCAGAGCTTCAGTCTCTGCTAGAGAACAAAGCTGAGTTAGAGCAACTGAAAAGTGCTAAGCAACGTAGCCTTGAAGATATTGAACAATGGCTGCAAGAAGCCGAAAAAGGACATCAGGCTCTTGGTAAAGACATTCAAACCCGACAGACAAACATCGATAAACTTAATATTGATATTGAAGGGTATCGAGTTCGCGCGAATACGATTTTAGAGCAGCTTGACGAAACACAGCAGTCACTGAAGAGCATTCTAGAAACCTTACCAGAAAATGCTGAAGAGAAGCGCTGGCAAGAAGACCTTGAAAAAACGCAAGCCAGTCTTCAGCGTTTGGGAGCGGTTAATTTAGCTGCGGTTGAAGAGTATGAAGCTCAGTCACAAAGAAAGTCTCATTTAGATACACAGCACAACGATCTTACCGACGCGTTGGAAACTCTGCAGTCTGCCATTCGAAAAATCGATAAAGAGACACGCACGCGCTTTTCAAATACATTTGAGCAGGTTAACGAAGACCTTAAAATGTTATTTCCCAAGGTTTTCGGCGGTGGGTCAGCATACCTTGCGCTTACCGACGACGACCTACTGGAAACTGGGGTAACGATAATGGCTCGCCCTCCTGGAAAGAAAAATAGTACGATTCACCTCTTAAGCGGTGGAGAAAAAGCACTAACCGCTTTATCATTGGTGTTTGCTATTTTCAGATTAAATCCAGCACCATTTTGTTTGCTGGATGAAGTAGATGCACCATTGGATGATGCAAATGTAGGGCGCTTTTGTAACTTAGTGTCAGAAATGTCACAAACAGTGCAGTTTATTTATATCACCCACAATAAAATAGCGATGGAAATGGCGAGTCACTTAACCGGTGTTACTATGGCGGAACCTGGGGTTTCACGTATGGTAGCGGTAGACGTTGACGAAGCTGTAGCCTTCGCAGAAGCATAACAAAGGGCGAAAGAAATTAAATGGAAGATCAATTACGTCTATTTTTACTCCTTGGAGGCACAGTTTTTATTCTTGCAGTGCTTGCCCACGGTATTTGGAAAATTCGTAAAAACGGTAAGCCTTCGGAAAAAGAGCGCTTAGAGCCCCGACAGTGGCAAGACGACGATAGCGATATAGAAGCTGAACAACAGGAAGGCTTTGACGAACTCGGCATTGGTGCGGTTCGAGTGGTTAGCAATTCGCAAAACTCACCTAATAGAACAGACGAGAGCAGCACAGCAGAAGCCGCAGCTTTGAGCCAGTCGTTTGATGATAGCCCGAACAACCCGCTAAGCGACAGCGAACCTCAACAATTCGGTGGTGGCGAGAGCAATCCCTCTCGTCAATCTACTCCATCTAGTCACATCCATAGCAGTAAAGACGACGCTGCCAAAGAGCACAATGGTGGTAGCAGCAATGATGATTCTTCGGTGTCACCAGTCGTAAAAGAGGGTGGAAGCGACGGCGAAAAAGAAGACGCTCAAGAAGCGCCTAAGCTGTATGGTTCTGTGGTAACGAACCCCAAACCACACATGAAAGGTCAGGCTCGTTCGTTTGATACCGCAGCAAATAAAAGCGATGACAACGTTGCAGCTTTCCCTGAGCCTCCAGGTTTTCTACTTCGGGAAGGCGATGAAGAGGCTCAATCGGCGCCACAAACGCAGAGCGAAGAAAACGCACAAGGCGCGTCTTATTCAGCGCTATCCAACGCTAATGACGCAGATGACGGGTACTCCGATAATCAAACCACGGCGCAACCCCAACAGGCGCCCGCAGCACCGGTTCGCCCTGCACAAAAGTTTTATGTGGACCCTACGCTTGAAGAAGAACCAGTACCAAGTAAAGCGCCAGCTAAGAACGAGCGAGAAGTGGCTACCTTTAGTTTAGACGCGCAAGAGGAAGTAACTTCTTCACGGGGTACTCAGGAAGAGAATGAACAGCCGCGACGTTTTGCACGTAGTAAGCGAAACAAAACACCAGTTAGAAAGCGGGAAGAGCCTAATTTTGGTGATGACCAAATGCGTATCGACTTCGACACCAGTGAGCAGAGTAACCCTAATTTAGGTGAAGAGAGCTTCAGCGCTAATGACACACACAGTGACGGTGCGACCAGCTCATCTGAGCGTGCAAAACCGTCAAGTGTTGAACCTGAAGTATTGGTGTTGAACGTAAGAACGCCAGAAGGTGAGCCCATTTCTGGTGCTGCGCTTTTGCCTATGCTTCTTACGCTAGGGTTGAAGTTCGGTGACCAAGACATCTTCCACCGTCACGTTAACTCCAATGGCAAGGGGCCAGTACTGTTTAGCCTAGCTAACATGTTTAAGCCGGGTGTTTTTGATATTGATAACTTGGAAAATTTTGAGACCCAAGGTGTATCTTTGTTTATGATATTGCCCATTGAAGGCGATCCTCACCAAGTATTTAATATGATGCACAACGCTGCACGTAAGCTGGCAGACGAGTTCGGCGCTCAGGTACTAGATGGTCGTCGCAGCGTGTTAACTAAACAGGGCTTACAGCAATACGTTGAAAAAATTCGTGAATTTGAACGCAAGCGTATGATTGCTCGCAGCTAATGCACGTTATTTAACTGTCGATATCGCACGCTTTATAAGTGTTTGCGTGATAGCGTAATAAAAAGGACTTGGCTTATACCCAGGTCCTTTTCTATTGAGGAGCGCTATAGCTTGGCTGCATAGTATACCAGCCGATGAAAAGCGACGCTTAGCAGCTCCATTTAAAACATAAGCCAGTTTGGGTTAAGTAGCCTAAGCAACAAATTGTAAAACTTTTTAATTATTTATACGGCGTGAAAACAACTCCATGTCAGACTCTTTAGAACAAGCAAAGCAACAAGTTGCACAACTTCGCAACACGTTAAATGAGTACAACTATCAGTACTATGTACTAGACGATCCATCGGTTCCCGACGCCGTTTATGATAGAGATATGCAGGCGCTAATAGCGCTTGAAAAACAATATCCTGAATTGCATAGCCCCAATTCTCCAAGCCAGAAGGTGGGAGGCGCAGCGCTGTCGGCATTTGAGCAAGTTACTCACGATGTGCCTATGCTGTCGCTAGATAACGCCTTCGATGAAGAGTCTCTACTAGCGTTTGAGAAGCGCTTAAAAGACAGGCTTAAAGATACTGCTACTTTGGAATTTAGCTGTGAGCCTAAGTTAGATGGCTTAGCGGTGAGTATTTTGTACGAAAACGGTGAGTTAGTTCGCGCTGCAACGCGGGGCGATGGTCAAGTAGGCGAAAACATCACCGCTAACGTGCGGACTATTTCAAACGTACCTTTAACCCTTCGAGGGGATCACTATCCAGACCGCGTCGAGGTACGTGGTGAAGTGTTTATGCCACGAGATGGCTTTGCAAAATTAAACGAATATCAAAAAGAAACAGGCGGTAAGGTCTTTGCTAATCCGCGCAATGCCGCAGCCGGAAGTTTGCGTCAGTTAGACTCGAAAATTACCGCTAAACGCCCGCTGATGTTTTATGCCTATTCCCTAGGCGTAGTACAACCAGACAGCTTTGATTTACCTTCTACCCACAGCGCGCGCCTTGCACAATTGGGTAAATGGGGGCTGCCGTTGTGCCCAGATATCGACACAGCTGAAGGCGGTAAAGGTTGTCTAAATTATTACAACCACATCTTGGAAAAGCGTGATGACTTGCCTTATGACATTGATGGCGTTGTCTTTAAGGTAGACCGTATTGAATTGCAGACCACCCTTGGTTTTGTAGCCCGAGCACCACGTTGGGCGATTGCGCAGAAGTTTCCCGCGCAAGAGGAAGTGACTAAGTTGGTTGACGTTGAGTTTCAAGTGGGCAGAACTGGGGCAATCACACCGGTAGCGCGTTTAGAGCCTGTTTTTGTTGGTGGCGTAACCGTATCTAATGCCACATTACATAATCAGGATGAAATTTCCCGATTGGGCGTTAAAGTTGGCGATACTGTTGTTATTCGTCGCGCCGGTGATGTTATCCCTCAGGTAGTTTCTGTAGTTGAAGCAAATCGCACGGGTAGTGAGACTGACATTAGCTTCCCAAGTCAGTGCCCAGTGTGTGACTCACACGTTGAGAAGCTTGAAGATGAAGCAGTCGCTCGCTGTACCGGAGGGTTAATTTGTGCAGCGCAACGTAAACAGGCGCTTAAACACTTCGCCTCGCGTAAAGCGTTTGATATAGATGGTCTGGGCGATAAGCTCGTTGACCAACTAGTAGATGCCGATCTCGTGCACAGCCCCGCAGATTTCTTTACCCTGTCTTTGGGTGATGTTGTTGGCTTAGAGCGTATGGCTGAAAAGTCAGCAAGCAAGCTTTTGGCATCTCTTGAAGCATCAAAGCAAACTACCTTAGCCAAGTTCCTATACGCGTTAGGGATCCGCGAGGTTGGTGAAGCAACGGCGGCAAACTTGGCTTCGTACTTTGAAACCTTGGAAGCCATTCGTGAAGCTTCATTAGAGGCTTTAGTGGAAGTGCAGGATGTGGGCGAAGTGGTCGCTACCCATATATTTAACTTTTTTAACGAGTCGCATAACACCGATGTGATTGATGCACTTCTTAAAGAAGGAATCAATTGGCCTGCCATTGAAAAACCAGATTCGGATAACTTGCCTCTTGAAGGTAAGACTTGCGTTATCACAGGTACGCTAAGTGAAATGGGCCGTTCTGATGCTAAAGCGCGGCTTCAGTTACTTGGTGCTAAGGTGGCGGGTTCGGTGAGTAAGAACACTGACTTTTTAGTGGCCGGAGAGAAAGCAGGTTCTAAACTGACCAAAGCGCAAGAACTTGATGTAGATGTGTGGGATGAAGCTGCATTGGTTGCCTTCCTCGCTGAGCATGAAAAATAGTCCTGTGAAATAAACGCTAAAAATGCAATTAGGCCGACGTCTCTTTGATAGCACTTTTCGGTCTAACGCAGTTCAACTGCGAAACACAGGCACTGTCAATTCTCACCTCCGATAAAAACAAAAAACGCCACTTCGAAATGTGGCGTTTTTTAGATCGTATCGAAAGCAAATGCTGCTATTTACTCTTGCTGCTAATTACTCTTCGGAGCTTTGTTATTGAGCTGTCTGGTTACGCATTTGTCTACGTCTTTCCCACGCTTTTTTCACTTGAAAGCGCCATACCCAGTTTAACGAAAAGTAACCCGCCAACCCGAAGACCACAGAACAAATACCACAACCAACCAGAAAAGCGGGCCCAATGGTGTTAATGCTTTCTACCACCCACTGCCAGCTGAATTGGAATTCAAAATGCTCAGGTTTGGTCCCAAGTACAGTAGTACCGACTTTGTAAGCCCCATAAAATATGGGGGGAATGGTAAATGGATTTGTCACCCAGACTGTTGCGACAGACAAGGGAAGGTTTGCTCGAAAGGGGATAGCTAAACCTGCGGAAAGCCACATTTGAAACGGCACAGGCCAAAACGCAAAAAATAAGCCTATGCCAAACGCGC
Organism: Alteromonas sp. S005; assembly: GCF_036864475.1. Lineage (NCBI taxonomy): Bacteria > Pseudomonadati > Pseudomonadota > Gammaproteobacteria > Alteromonadales > Alteromonadaceae > Alteromonas > Alteromonas sp. S005. The sequence continues at coordinate 23,443 of NZ_JAZETN010000019.1, forward strand.
CAGATGCAGAGCGACGGTTCAGGTGCCATAAATTAGGTTCGTGCAATACGCTACCAAATATTTTTAACGCTTTGTTTTGCTTGATGCTTTGGTGATCTGGCAAAAAACGTCGAATAAATTTCTTAGGCATAAATATCAATGCATCTCGAAAATAAAATCAAAAAAGACAGAAAAAATAACAGCAAATGGGATTGCGCAGCACGGTTTTTCACTAGCAACGTTCACTTACTGTCAATTGCTACGTGAAAACATGGTCAATCGTATCACAATTTGCCTAAGCTGTTTTTGCGTTGGCGCAACTAGTGCGGTTTTATGGCAAAAACTTCCAAGTACCGACACCATGGCGTTGATGATTGCCATATTGGTGATAGCTATTGTTGTCATCTTACTGTTTTCTCTGCAAAAACCTAGGTCCAATAAGACCATTTTTGATGTACAGCTATGTTGTGCAGTGAGTGGCTTGTTACTCGGCTTACTGTGGGTGGCGAGTGTAGGGCATTTTTACTACGCTTGGCAACTGCCCAAGGGTAAAATTCAACAAGATGTCACAATATCGGGGCGAGTTTTATCGGGGGGATGTGTTCCTGGAAAATATAACAATGAAGGCGCTGGGTTTCATTATGTGGTTAGCATTGCGACGGTAAACGATGAAAGCACCGCGACATTTTTAAATAAAGGCATAGCACCGACCCCCTTGGCTGCTGTTTTGCCTTACGCTTTCAACCTTAGTGCTCGCCTTGCTCACAAGCAATACAAGTTTTCGATTAACAGTGTTGAATTAGTAAAAAGTTCACAGCGTAGTTTAGGTAGTGTAATGCAGCTCATAAGATCCCAAGCGTCAGAAAAGCCTGCTGGACTTCAATGTTTGCACAATGGCGACATGTTTACAGCGGTTGTTAAACTTAAACCTGCATACGGTACAGCCAACCCCGTTGGCGCAAGCCGCCAGCAGCAGCTGGTCAGTCAGTTTATTCATGCCACTGGATATATAAAATCTATAGAGCACGATAAAACCGCGCATGAGCATTCATTGCGCTATGACCTTGCGACAACGCTAGAAGCGCAGAATCTCAATAATCTCAACTGGTGGCGGGCGCTACTGCTTGGCGATAAGGCTGGGTTTGCGAAAGACAACTGGGTACTGTTACAACGCACAGGTACTGGGCACATATTTAGTATATCGGGTATGCACTTATCACTTATTGCCGGAATATGCCTACTAGCTTTTACCCCGATAATTTTCATACTCAGACAGGTTTTCGATATATTCGGCAGTGTGCAGTACTTCTTAGCCAGCATAATTAGCCTAAGATTAAAGACAGGTGATGGTAAGAGCAAAACTACTCGACGTTCAAAGCTATTAACTATTAAAGCGCCGATTAGAACCATAGTGCTCTGCTTGCTTGTGGTTATTTGTTTTTTTTACGCGCTGTTAAGCGGAAGTGCCTTGCCCGTTGTGCGAGCGTGGGTTCTTATAGCTATTGGTTGCGCGTTGTCGCTTTCACGTAATGCATGGAGGCCAATAAATATTGCGTTAGCTATGCTGGCGCTAAGCTTGCTGCTTTTCCCGCTTTCAATGTTAAGTGCAAGCTTTTACTTAAGCGTAGGTGCGGTGGTCTGTATTTGGTTCTTGGTAACCACATGGGGGCTACAGCGCTCACCTTGGTATGCGTCGCTAATAAAATTGCAAATAGCGTTAACGCTGATAATGATGCCGCTAACACTCATTTGGTTTGATAGTGCAAGTATTATCGCGCTAGTAGCAAACTTAATTACCTTACCTGTTATAACTTTGCTGCTGCCTGTTTGTTTACTCTCTCTATTGCTGCTTCATTTTATTCATTTCGGGCCAGTCCAAGAATTGGCAAGCGCACTATTTCAAACAAGTGATACCTGTTTGGGATATTTATTGTCATTCTTGAACCAGCTTAGTGGTTTTTCAATAAGCGCATTTGATGCTCACCTAGGTAATGGTGCTACGCTCTGTTTGATTGCTGCTTTTGTTATATTTCTTTTGCCTGCATGGCGCTACAAGAAAGTATGTGTCCTAATTCTGTCCATACCGTTTTTTAGTTTCATTCAAAAATGGTTACCCGTTAATAACGAGCAATGGACGCTTCACGTTTTTGATGCCGGTCAGGCTAGCGCGATTGCTGTAACGAAAGGGAGTAGAGTAATCATTATAGATTCCGGTGCTCAGTTTAACGGTATTGCCCATACAGCGACCGCACATTTGCTGCCTTTTCTTGAAAGTACATATGTCTCAAGCATTGATGTTGTTATTCATACACACGGTGATAATGATCACGCGGGAGGTTTATCTGCGGTTAAGCAGCACAGATTGGCAACACAAGCCAGCTTTCATTCGCCTACCGCGGGATGCGAACGAGGAAAGCGCATCCAATGGCAGAATTTGACCATTGAGTTTTTATGGCCTCCAAAGGGTAATAAACAGGACAATAATGCCATGTCCTGTGTGGTAAAAATTTCTAGTCAGTCTGGCAGCGTATTAATACCTGGTGATATTGAAAAGGCGAGTGAGTACGCCCTGCTCACACGTGAAATAAACACCACTCGCAAAATAACTGGTAATCGTGAAAAAGAAAATAATTCGGCAACAGCAAGAGTGTCATTACCGAACTTTTCACATTTGCGTGCTGACATTCTTATCGCGCCCCATCATGGTAGCAAGACTTCATCTACAGATATCTTTATTGAGCATGTTGCACCTGAGGCTGTGATCTTTACCCAAGGTTTCGAGAATCGCTGGCAGTTTCCGGCAAGTGAAGTGGTTACGCGATACAAGCATCATAAAGTAAAGCAGTATTTAACCAGTTATCACGGCTATGTAAGGGCAACGTTTACTCGAGGCGGTTATCATATAGATACCCATCGAGAAACCTTGCATAAGCGCTGGTATTTACGAGGGATAAGCCCGCGACATTTAGAAGCGCAACCTTTGCTCATCGATAACTAGCACATCAAAAGCCGGCACCTTAAAAGCTAGCTCCGAGCCTCCGAGAATACTAAGCAACAAAGCTAATTGGCTAAAACACGTATATTCAGCAAAACCTTTAAATAATCGTTAAGTGGCCACACATTGTTCAGTTAGTTGGCAGACTAACCAATTTTGCCTCTATATTAGTGAATTAGAGTGAGAACGAGTACAATACTCTTAACGCGTTTTCGTAAACGTTTTAAACAGGTTAAAAAAACTACATGCAACAAGCCGACAACTCGGATTATCAAATTAAGCGCTTTTTACAGTATTTGAAAGCGTATAAAGTGCCTTTCGTATTTGCCATTATCGGTATGATTGGTTATTCCGCGGTAGATACTTTTGTATTTTCTCAGCTTCAGCCAATGATTGATGAATCACTAGGTAATAACGATAAAGACTATCTTCGGATGGCTGCATATGCCATCGTTCCATTGTTTTTATTGCGCGGGGTCTTTAATTTCTTAGGCAGCTACACATTAAACTGGATTGGTGCCCAGGTTGTTATGCGCATGCGCCAACAGCTGTTTGATAAATACATCCATTTACCCGTGTCATTCCACGACAATCACGCGGTTGGCGGGCTTATCAGTAAGGTCACTTATGATACAGAGCAAGTAGCTAACGCATCTGGAAAGGCGTTGTTAACGCTTGTCAGAGAAGGCGCGCTGGTTATTGGTTTGCTGTGCGTCATGTTCTATTACTCTTGGCAGCTTTCGCTTATTTTTCTCTTGATTGGTCCTATCGTGGCGGTCATTGTATCTATTGTCAGTAAACGTTTTCGCATCGTAAGCAAAAGCATACAAAAATCAATGGGCAACCTTACGTCTTCAGTAGAACAGGCGGTTAAAGGTCACAAAGTTGTGATCATGTTTGGCGGCCAAGAAATAGAACAAAAGCGCTTCAAACAAAAAAACAACCACAATCGCCAGCAGTCGATGAAGCTTCATGTGACCTCTATATTAAGCGTATCGTCCATTCAAGTTATTGCGTCAATAGCACTTGCTGTTGTTCTGTTTATAGCCAGTACGCCGGGCATGCTAGAAAAGCTTACGGCTGGTGTATTTATCAACGTGGTATTTTGTATGGTAATGCTGTTAAAACCTCTAAAACAGCTCACTACCATTAACAACCAATTCCAAAAAGGCATGGCAGCGTGTGCCAGTATATTTGAGATTCTTGATGAAGATGATGAAGAAGACAAAGGTAAAGCAAAGGTTGAACGGGCCACAGGTAAGATTGAATTCGACGATGTAACCTTTTCTTACCCGGGCAAACAGACACCTGCATTGTCAAACGTGAGTTTTAAAGCTAACCCCGGCCAATCAATTGCTCTAGTAGGGCGTTCGGGAAGTGGTAAATCGACAATCTCATCGTTACTTACGCGTTTTTATGTACCGCAAGAAGGTGAAATACGCCTAGACGACAAGCCGCTTAACGATATTGACCTAAAAAATCTGCGAGCCCAGTTTGCCGTCGTTTCACAAAATGTAACGCTATTTAACGATTCTATTGCGAACAACATTGCTTATGGTGCGCGAGAGAACGTAACGCGAAAAGATATTGAGAATGCCGCTAAGATGGCCCATGTTGAAGAGTTCTTATCGAACCTACCAGATGGTTTAGACACGGTTATCGGTGAAAATGGCCTTATGCTTTCGGGTGGGCAGCGACAGCGTATTGCTATTGCTCGGGCCATCCTTGCCGAAGCGCCCATTCTGATTTTGGACGAGGCGACTTCTGCCCTTGATACTGAGTCTGAGCGCTTAATTCAAGATGCGCTGGAAACGCTGCAAAAACGTTGTACCAGTATTGTTGTGGCGCACCGCTTATCTACCATCGAAAATGCAGACTGCATTATGGTGGTTGAGCAGGGCCGAATCCTGGAGAAAGGTAAACATAATGAGCTGCTTGAAAAGGGCGGCCATTACGCACAACTACACGCACTGCAATTTGGTGAAGCTAAGTGAGTCAAGTGCAAAGTAAAACCAAGCACGATCAGTGGTATTTTGGCCATCCGTTAGTGTGGCTTCTCTCACCGCTTGCGCTAATGTTTTACTTTGTCTCAGCAACCCGACGTTTATTATTCAAAGTAGGCCTTAAAAAAGCTTACAAAGCGAGTGCGCCTGTCATCGTAGTTGGCAACATTTCGGTAGGTGGAAACGGTAAAACTCCGGTTGTGTTGGCGTTAGCCGATTACTATCAAAAACAAGGTGTAAAGGTTGGTATTTTAAGTCGAGGATATGGCGCTAAGTCGCCGTTTTATCCGCGATTAGTTAACGGCGAGGACGATGCTTCTGAGGTAGGTGATGAGCCCCGCTTGTTAGCTATAAGGAGCCAATGTGACGTAGTTATTGACCCTGTACGCGCACGCGGAGCCGCTTACTTAAGTGACGAGCTGCAGTGTGATTTAATTATCTGTGATGACGGTCTTCAGCATTATGCACTTCATCGAGATGTTGAAGTTGTGGTAATGGATGACAGAAAAGTGGGCAGCGGTTTTTTGTTACCAATGGGGCCATTACGTGAAGGACAATGGCGTTTAAATACTGTTGATGCGTTAATCCATAACAGCCGTTCAATGCCAACATTCAATAATGCCGTAGCGCCTCAATATTTGGTGACGTTAGTCGCAGGGGATTTTACCTGTGTTGCTAACAGAGTGAAAACCACAACGCTTGAAGAGATTAAAAAAGTGCCGTGCAGCGCAATTGCTGGAATCGGTTCTCCGCAACGCTTTTTCTCTCAGCTTAAAGAAATTGGTATTCAACTTTCTTCTGCCACTCCATTGGCTGATCATCATGCTATAACGCCTTCAGATATACCCAATGGCAGAGTGTTAATGACGGAAAAAGATGCGGTAAAAGCGGCACCTTTCGCTCACGACGATTGCTGGTTTTTACCCGTTACCGCTCATTTGGCGCCAGATTTTTTTAATTTAGTAAACGTAAAACTTGCCAAAGCAGGTTTAAAGATTCACCAAAACGGACAGGAATAATAACAATGGCCTTTGATAAGAAGCTTTTAGAAGTTTTGGCTTGCCCAGTGTGTAAGGGAAAATTAGTACTTAGTGAAGACAACACCCAGTTAATTTGCCGATTCGACCGGTTGGCTTTTGATATAAAAGATGGCATCCCTGTACTTATTGAAAGTAAAGCAACTGCAATGTCGTTAGACGAAGTAGACGCAACGCGCTAACAAAACGTTTAATTAAGTGGTAAGTAGGGGGCAAATAAAAGTTATGTCATTTACAGTTGTGATACCCGCTCGGTATGGCTCAAGCCGGTTTCCAGGCAAACCTTTAGCGTTAATTGGCAAAAAGCCAATGATTCAACACGTCGTTGAGCGTGCTAAGGAGGCTGGCGCCGATAACATCATAGTGGCAACCGACGATGAGCGTATTCAAAACGTTGTGGCCGGTTTTGCCAAGGTCTGTATGACGTCTGTTAATCATCAGTCAGGAACTGAGCGTATTGCCGAGGTAGTGGAAAAAGAAGGCATTGACAGCGCTACTATTGTGGTTAATGTTCAGGGCGATGAACCTTTTATACCTGCAGAAAATATCAGACAGGTTGCCGACAACCTTGCTAATGCGCCTCAGTGTCAAATGGCTACACTGTCTACGCCAATCGAAAGTGTTGAAGACGTCTTTAATCCTAATATCGTAAAGGTATTGGTGAATGAAAAGGGTGAGTCAATCTACTTCTCGCGTTCTCCCATTCCCTTTGAGCGGGATCACATGATGGCGAACCCACAATCTGCAAACACGTCGTTGTACAAACGCCACATAGGTATTTATGCCTACCGCGCTCAATACATTAAGCAATATGTGGCGTATGCACCTAGTTCGCTAGAACAAATAGAGTCATTAGAGCAGCTACGTGCTATATGGTATGGCGATAAAATTCACTGTGAAGTTGCGATAGCGCCGCCTCCCGTTGGAATTGATACTCCAGAAGATCTAGAACGCCTTTTGAAGACTATAAAATAGCAAGAAATGAGTGCTGAAATAGGGCTTGGTGCTTAACTTTACTAAGCGATAGGTCTTAACGAATCAGCCACTTCTTGTAAAAGGTTAGTGAAACCTTTTTAGAGCATATACATTATAACAAGGGAACCGTTATGAACGTAGTAATTACCGGTGGCAATAGAGGCATAGGCCTTGCGCTTACCAAGCAATATAAAGCACGCGGCGCTAAGGTTTATGCCACATGTCGTAATAGCTGTGATGAGCTAAACAGTGCAGGTGTGAACATCATTAAAGGTGTAGATGTATCTCAACCTGAGACATTGGCTGAAAAGCTTACCCCTTTGATGGACATCGACATTGATTTGCTTATTAACAATGCTGGTGTACTTGGACGTGAAAGCCTTGATGACTGGGACCCAAACACTATCGACTACCAGTTTCGTGTTAACGCGATGGGGCCACTTCTAGTTACGCAAACACTGCTGCCTGCAATGGCGCAGGAAAGCAAAATCGCGTTAATCACCAGCCGCATGGGGTCAATGGCTGACAATGGTTCAGGCGGTTATTACGGCTATCGAATGTCCAAAGCTGCGCTAAATGCAGCGGGTGTTTCTATGGCCAATGACTTAAAGCCTCAAGGAATTGCCGTAGGTATCTTCCACCCTGGGTTCGTGCAGACTGAAATGGTAAATGGAGCAGGGGATATCGACGCTGATACGTGCGCCGAACGCTTATCGCAAAGAATAGATGAGCTAAATGTATCTAACGCCGGTCGCTTTATTCATTCAAATGGTGAAGTATTGCCTTGGTAAGCTCATTGCTAGCTTGCCACGAACTTAAACGTAAACGAACTATAATAAAAGAGTGCTTATAACTAAGTGCTCTTTTACCTTTCAACTACGTCTTCGTATTGAGTCTTAGATCGCTAGCGCGTTAGATTATATCTGTCAATAATCTGCTCAATAGACCCGTCCTTTAAACGAGCGCTAAGGGCATCATTAAACTCTGGGAATAGCGACGCACATTTTGATTTGGCAGAGATAGCGAAATGCACTTTGTTTGATGATATAGCCGACTGACTTAATTGCATGCCATCGTTCTCTCGCGCGTTCAAGTGGCTGAGTGCTGCGCTTTGTGGTGAAACAGCGTAGTCAGCACGATGTCGACGTATCATTTCATACATCTTATCGTGGTCTTTAACTTCGATAATTTTCAAGTTTAATCTAATGCTATCGAACTTTTCACCTAAGCTTATACCTCGTGGCACTACACCAATATATTGCGTAAGTGCGTTAAGCGAAATCTCAGTACCTCGTGTTTGCACCAATGAGGGCGAGAGCACAAGGTATACCTCATCTGTTGCGAACGATGAGGTGATAAGCCACTTTCGACTTCGGGTTTCGTTCCAATAGTTGCCCGCCAGAATATCAAGTTCACCCGCGTCGAGTTTAGATTCAATGCGTTTCCAAGGTAATCCGGTTTCTATTTTTAGTGTGACGCCCAAATCCTGCGATAATAGCGTTAAGACGTCAAAGGCTATCCCCGTGGCTTTTAATTTTCCATCAAACTCGTTAAAGGCGTATGGAAACCACTGCTGTGCTCCCGCGGTTCGTAAAGCTTTACACTCTGTGCTGGCAAGTGCATGAAGACTGAACACACTAGTTAAAATGAGTAATATGCCAAACGACAAGATGTAGTGAGATAAATGCTTCGGTTTGGAGTAGGGGAACATTGCCATATTTTATTTGCGTCCACAGAAGACGGCGTTGATTGTGCTACTTCTTTAGTTATGTATAGGGTCTGTTATACATAAAACCCTATCGACTGGCAATTAGCCGATAGGGTAACAAAAGTAACGAATAAATGAGTTGTTAGTAGAGACCGCTTTTAATTCGAAAGTTACAGTGCGGGATCTGCGTCTTCTTCTTCATCCTGATCTTCAGACAGTACGGCCCATACATCGTGTTCGTTGGCGTGAATAACTTCAGCCCATACACGATCGCCCGGTTTTACGTCATAAACGCCGTTTAAATGAACTAGGCCGTCAACTTCTGGCGCATCTGCGTAAGTACGACCAACTGCACCTTCTGCATCAACACTGTCAATGACTACTTGATATTCGTTGCCAATTCTAGCTTGTAAACGAGCTTTGCTGATTTCGCCCTGAACTTCCATAAAGCGCGCAAGGCGTGCTTGTTTGATATCTTCTGGTACTGGGTCAGGTAAGTCGTTTGCTTTTGCACCTTCAACGGGGGAATAGGCAAAAGCGCCAACGCGATCAAGCTGGGCCTCACGAAGGAAATCCAATAGTTCTTCAAACTCTTCTTCTGTTTCGCCCGGAAAGCCAACAATAAATGTTGAGCGAATGACAAGCGACGGGCACTGCTCGCGCCATTTCTTAACGCGTTCAAGCACGCGCTCGGCACTGCCTGGGCGCTTCATTAATTTAAGGATGCGTTTATTGGCGTGTTGGAAGGGGATATCTAAGTACGGAAGAATTTTACCTTCGTTCATTAGCGGAATAAGATCATCAACGTGTGGGTAGGGATATACATAATGTAAACGGACCCAAATACCCATTTCACCAAGCTTCTCACACAGTTGCTGCATATGTGCTTTAACTGGCATGCCGTTCCAGAAACCCGTTCTGTGCTTAACATCAACACCATAGGCGCTGGTATCTTGTGAAATAACCAATAGCTCTTTCACGCCGGCTTCTTTTAGACGCTTGGCTTCATCAAGCACGTTGCCCACTGGGCGGCTGACTAAGTCACCGCGCATAGAAGGTATGATGCAGAACGTACAACGGTGGTTACAACCTTCTGAAATCTTCAGATAAGCATAGTGACGCGGCGTTAATTTTACGCCGTGGTCAGGAATAAGGTCTTCAAATGGATTATGCTGTGGCTTTGGAAGATGATCGTGTACTTGTTCAACTACCGTTTCGTAGGCGTGAGGACCAGTGATCGCTAACACGTTCGGGTGTAGCTCTCTTATTTCGTCTTCTTTAACACCTAAGCAGCCAGTTACGATGACTTTACCGTTTTCTTTAAGCGCTTCACCAATGGTATCTAGCGACTCTTCAACCGCAGCATCAATAAAGCCACAGGTGTTAACGATAACCAAATCGGCATCGTTGTAGGTAGGCACCACGTCATAACCCTCGGTGCGAAGTTGAGTAAGAATACGCTCAGAATCAACTAAGTTCTTAGGGCAACCTAAGCTAACAAAACCAATTCTGCTGCCACTGCTCTGTTGCGAAGGTTTGTTGTCACTTAATACCTTCACTGGCGTTTCTAGCGTGGTGGTTTTATTTACTACTTTGTTTGGATTAAACGTTTCTACTGTCATCTAAAATATCACCTGGAAAATGACTGAGCTTAAAATGGCCGCGGATTATACAGGAAAACATGCGTTTTCGCAGTATATATGTTTAGCGTTGACGATATAAGTCGTTAGCGCATGCTTAAAATAGCGCTTTGAAAAAAGTTCTAAGAGAGCAAGAAACGCAAAAGGGATAGGTAAAAGCGTTAAAGCGACAATTATAAGGTTTAAAAAAGCGTTGTTTACCCCCACGTTAGACACGTCTCGGAAATTAACACCATCAGAACTCACTCTTTTTTGAAGATTTAAAGTTGAAAACATAAAAGTGAAAATATGCTTAAATTACCGCTAGCTTTTTATGATGAGTCAGGGAGAATTCTGCCGCCCCGTTGGCTCTATAGCGTGCTAATCCTCCTTTGCATCGATTGGTTAGCGTTTATATTTTCGCTTGCTTCACGTACCCAAACCAGTGAATTACTCGCATTTTTTTACCCGCAAAAAGAAACATTAGGGTTAGGGCTTGCAGCTAGTCTACCTGTGTTAATTGCTTTATCTCTAGTTAGTCAGCGGGATCGCTTGTGGAAAAAAGGGTACCTTGCATGGCGTAAATGGGTTGTTCCATTGGCACAATTAGGTGTGCTGGCACTCTTGAGCGTGCAACTATACTACGCTATGCATCACCACTGGGGTTTTGAATTTATTACAGGTGTGAAAATTGTTTATTACAGTATTGCTTTATACGCTATTTCCAAGAGTCGCCATTTGAAGTGGATGGTTGAGGATTGGGAAACGCCCAATCCTTGAAAGTATGGTTTCTAAGAGCCAATAACCGATAGCAACAACCTAGAGAGGAGCTAATCGAGAGAGCCACCAACCATGTAGCTCAATCACGCTGGGGTTAAATTAAGTACAAGGCCAATAAATATTTAGTGGCTACCTAAGTGATTACCCAGCGCTTGTTCATAATAAGAATTAACGCTTATTTGACTATCGTTGACCAGCCTTTCGTAGCAAATACCTGCTAATGCATAGGTATTTTCACCAACCTTCAGAAATACGGATGGCGCTTTTGGATTAGATTGGTCGTAAATCCACTGTCCATCTAGCTGCGCCTTTAAAATTTCACCGACATAAGCGCCGAAAATATTGCAAATGGTGAAGACAGCTTCGTCTTCTAACGCTAAATCATGATATTTATCCACAAAGCTAAGTAAAATATCATCTACCAATGTGACGCTATCAGGTGAGTTGTCGAGTACAATTTCGAACTCATCAGCTGCAGTAGCTACAGCGTCCTTCGCGCAATCGGCCATTAATTTATTGAGTTCATCAGGTGACATTTTGTTCTCCTTCTCACCAGTGCTTTTAATACACCAAGTTAACGCTTAAAAAGCCCTTAGGACAAGGTGTTATATGTTTTTAACTATTGTGCGTAAGTTATCGGCTAAAGTCTATTTTTGTCCAGTTAATCTATTAATTACACTTGCAGCAGCGAACATACCAAATGTGGCGGTTACCGTCACTACAGCACCAAATCCGCCAGCACAGTCAAGTCGTGTGCCGCCTTCCATCGCAGATTTGTTGTAGCAAACCGAACCGTCTGGCTGTGGATAGCGCAATTGCTCTGTAGAATAAATACACTCGACCCCGAAGCGGCGTTTTGGATTTTTACTGAAATTATAGTTACGCCGAAGTTCGCTGCGCAGCTTTGCAGCCAGTGGATCTTGCGTTGTTTTAGCTAAGTCGCCCTTAGTCACTTGTGTGGGATCGATCTGACCGCCAGCACCGCCAACGGTAACAATGGGAATTTTATTTCGTTTACAGTGCGCAATCATCGCCGCTTTAGCACGAATACTGTCGGTAGCATCGACCACAGCGTGCATTTCTTTCGTTAGCAGGGTAGCTGTATTTTCAGGCGTAACGAAATCTTCAACACATATCACCTTACAAGCTGGGTTTATCAAGCTAATCCGAGCTGCAATTGCGTCGACTTTTGCTTCTCCGATGGTGTCTGAAAGCGCATGTATTTGTCGGTTAGTGTTCGTCACGCACACATCGTCCAAATCAATGAGCGTAATAGTGCCAACGCCTGAACGGGCAAGTGCTTCGGCAGTCCAACTTCCTACACCGCCAATACCAACTACGGCCACGTGACTATTGGCTAAATTATTAGTTTGCTGCGCGCCATACAAGCGCACGATACCACCTAAACGAGGGTCATCAGACATGCTTCACTTCACTTAAAAATAAACTAACACAGGCGTGTGCTAACGTAAGAAATATGCAAACACGCTAGCAGGGCGCGCATCATCTCAAAAATGAACACTAAAGATCAATACACTCCAGTTTTTTCGAATAATAAATCCGATTTTAAGCAACATACGTTCTACCCTTTACATGTTTAAATGAATTCACCGTTGAGTGATAAATTGAAAAGGCAGAAGCATATGGGCTTACTCGTTGATGGAAAATGGCAAGACAAGTGGTACGACACCAGTAAGAACGGTGGCAAATTTGAGCGTCAGGCATCTAAGTTTCGTGACTCTATTAGCAATAGCGAAGACGCAACCTTTCCCGTTGAGTCAGGCCGCTATCACCTTTACGTTTCTCTTGCCTGTCCATGGGCGCACAGAGCGCTTATATTTAGAAAGCTAAAGGAATTAGAGGCGCATATTGATGTTTCCGTAGTTCATCCTGAAATGCTGAATGAAGGGTGGGAGTTTAAAGATTATCCGGGGTCGACGGGAGATAAGCTTTACGGTTTTGATTACGCGCACCAAATTTATACTAAAGCAAAGCCCGAAATAACAACTCGCGTTACGGTTCCAATTCTGTGGGATAAACAAACTGAAACCATCGTCAATAACGAATCAGCTGAGATTATTCGTATTTTTAATAGTGGGTTTAACTCACTAACTAATAATGACGACGATTACTATCCCGAGGCACTACGCGAAGAAATTGATACCATCAATAACATGGTGTATCACGACATTAACAACGGTGTGTATAAAGCCGGGTTTGCAACAACGCAAGAGGCTTATGAAGAGGCAGTCACTGTATTGTTTGACTCGCTGGACCGAGTCGAAGAAAGGTTAAGTAAACAACGCTATTTAGTTGGTGAACAAATTACGGAAGCTGACTGGCGATTATTTACTACGCTCATTCGGTTTGACGCTGTCTACCACGGTCACTTTAAATGCAATAAAAAGCAAATTTCAGACTATCCAAATATTTACGGGTACATGAGAGAGCTTTATCAAGTTTCGGGTATTGCTGAGACAGTCAACTTTGACCATATCAAACGACACTATTACTACAGCCATACAATGATTAACCCTACGCAAGTCATTCCTGTTGGGCCAGAGCAAGATCTTATGGCGCCTCATGGACGCGATAAAATGAAAAGTTAAAAGACCAAAACGCGAAACTCGAAGTAGAGATTGAAGGTCGAAGATTAAGGTATATACACATAATGTCAGTTGAAGTGAACGAACAAAAGACGATAGAAAAAGTGGTAACAGGTATGCCAACCAGTGATGGAGCGGGCGTGTCTCTAACCCGTATTATTGGGCAACCTGATCTACCTCGGCTCGACCCCTTTCTCATGTTAGATTTTTTTGGTTCAGATAATCCGGGTGAATACATTGCTGGTTTTCCTCCACATCCTCACCGAGGCTTCCAGACAGTAACCTACATGCTCGCAGGTAAAATGCGTCATAAAGACTCTGTTGGCAATGAAGGGGTCATTGAAGCTGGTGGAATACAATGGATGAATGCAGGGCGTGGCATCATTCACGAAGAAATGCCCGAACAGGAAAAGGGTTTGTTACAAGGCTTCCAGCTTTGGGTAAACCTTCCGGCTTCAGAAAAGATGTCGGCGCCAAACTACCAAGACATACAGCCAGATAATGTCCCTACTGTCCGCGTACAAGACGCCGAAGTGAAAGTGTTAGCCGGTGAAGTTAATGGCGTTGAAGGGCCAGTTAGGACGACAGCGGTTGCGCCCACCTTTTTAGACGTTTCGATAAAAAGCGGAAGTGCAGATATTGCCATGAGCCCGGATGAAGCTGCTTTCATCTATGTATATGAGGGTAGAGTGGTCGTTAACGAAGGCACTCAAAGCACAGGAACTATTGTTTCACAGGGAGAACTAGGCGTGTTGTCACATCATGGTGAGCAGCTTTTCGTATCTTCTGAAGCGAAATGCAAGTTTATAGTGGTCTCAGGTAAACCTATTAACGAGCCTGTGGTCCAATATGGACCTTTTGTAATGAATACTCAGCAGGAAATTATTCAGGCATTTAATGATTACCAAAGCGGTTCATTAGCGAAGTAGATACAGGGTTTGTCTGTCTTAATTCGACTATCGGTGATTGTCTGCGCAAACTGGTATTGCGCTGATATTTTAACCAATGCCGCTATATTAGTTTCAGCAAGGAGCTGCACTGCCAATGCACTTTGAAAGCGTCGCTGAAAAAACAACCCCGCTTCTGAAAAAGTCCTTATCAAGAGTGGTTTTAATCCTACGCTGTGCTTTCGCCAAAAGTATCAACATCAAGGCACTCTTCATAACAGTATCTACTTCGAACTCGCGCTATAAGCTCATTGATGCTACACCGGGATAGCCAAATCCTGGGCTATTTAAATTGAAATAGTAATTCACTCCCTCAAGTGATTTAATATCAGTAATTCTAATACCAGTCCGCGCCTTCTGAGTGGGGAATGATATATACGGGTTGGTATAATCACATATTTTTCTCTCTTACGGCAAAAACAAAGGTGCGATGTGCGCTTTTAAGTCGTAAAAGAAGGTAATGTAATCATAAATAGTTAAAACACAGGGAATTTCGATCTAGATGGCAACCCCAATTACCTGCTTTAAAGCATACGATATTCGTGGCGAATTAAACTCACAGCTAACCGAAGATGTAGCGTATCGAATTGGCTATGCTTTTGCGCAAGAATTAAATGCAAAGACTGTTGTTGTTGGTAGTGATGTGCGTCTTACGTCAACACCATTAAAATTAGCGCTAAGCGCGGGCCTTATCGATGCCGGTGCAACCGTGACTGATATTGGCATGGCAGGGACAGAAGAAATTTACTTCGCTACCAAACACCTTGGCGTTGATGGTGGTATTGAAGTAACGGCAAGTCATAACCCCATTAATTACAATGGCATGAAACTGGTGAAGTCAGGCTCTGTGCCAATTAGCGGTGACACAGGGCTCAACGCAATCAAAGAAAAAGCGGAAGCCTTAGAAGAGAGTTTTGTGTCAGAGCGATTAGCACACTACACGGAGGGGGCGATAATCGACGCTGACGCGTTCTTTAATGGTACGGCTCACGTAAAAGAAAACAAGCTTACTGAAACCGAACAATATGCGGTTAAGTCGTGCATGTCTGACTACGTGTCTCACATGCTATCTTATGTCAATCTAAGCAATTTCACGCCGCTAAAAGTGGTGGTTAATGCTGGTAACGGCGCGGCAGGCCCTGCGCTTGACGCCATTGAAAAAGCAATGAAAGTGCAGGGTGTACCGATTGAGTTTGTAAAAGTGCATCACAATGCAGATGGTACATTTCCAAACGGCATACCTAACCCGTTGCTACCTGAAAACCGTGCTGACACCGCTGACGCTGTTAAAGCGTCAGGTGCTGACTTCGGTATTGCTTGGGATGGTGATTTTGATCGCTGCTTCTTGTTTGACGCAGACGGAGAATTTATTGAAGGGTATTACATTGTTGGCTTGTTAGCTGAAGCCTTTATCGAGAAAAATACCGACAGCAAAATCATTTATGACCCACGCGTGTACTGGAATACTGAAGATATCGTAACGAATGCAGGCGGTACACCTATCAAATCTAAAACAGGCCATGCGTTCATTAAAGAACGTATGCGTAAAGAAGATGCTGTTTATGGTGGAGAAATGAGCGCACATCACTATTTTAGAGATTTTGCTTACTGTGATTCAGGTATGATCCCCTGGTTATTGATTGCCGAATTGGTATGCGTGAAAAAGCAAACACTCGCAAGCATGGTTAAAGAGCGTATTCAGGCTTTCCCTTCGTCAGGCGAAATTAACAGCAAACTAAAAGATGCTGACGCTGCACTTGAGCGCGTTACGAGTAAGTACCAGCCCCTCGCTAGCGTCATCGATACAACTGATGGGTTAGGGTTAGAATTCGACACATGGCGCTTTAACTTGCGTAAATCGAATACCGAACCAGTAATTCGATTAAATGTTGAAAGTAAAGGCAACATTGCGCTAATGGAGCAGAAAACAGAAGAGTTACTTTCGCTTATTCGCGCTGAATAGTAGTTACATTGTTCTTAACAAGAAACTTAATAAGTGAAGGCGGTAATGTTAAAAGTTACCGCCTTTCTTATTTTTATTAGAGGTGCGCTAAAAAACAATTAGATCAATAGCTTGGTGTGGTTATGCGTAACTTTAAAGTGGGCGCACAGACAACCTGCTACCCAATGCACCTGATACACAATTGGTTTTTAGCACTTCACTAGAGCTGAGATAAGAGTTGTAAGCGACATACACTTCTAGCTAGGTTTAGTGCTAAACGAGCAAATAAATCATCCATGCGTGACAGATAACGACTACGCTAGTCAATCCCATTCGCAGACTGACATAGCTCACAATCTGCTCTTTAGGAAGGCTGAGGGTAAACTTGTCATAAATGAGTACAGCGACATAGCTTAGTGATAAAACACCAAACACCTTAACATCGTGTGAGAACACCAAACATAGCCACCCAATAATGGTAGGCAACATTGCTATAAGCATTTGCTTATCATATCGCTGGCTGCTTACAGAGTCCCACCAATGAATACCGCCAAAGAAAGATAACAGCACAGCAGAGTATTGAACAAAGTAAACAGCACTTTGTGTTAGTGATAACAAGTTAAGCTGATAAGCCAGTGGCATAGCAACAAAAGGAATAAGACCGGCGATACCTAAAAAAACCGCAGAGTAGGGCATGGTTGTTCCTTAACGGTGGTTTGTATAAACAAAAATAGCGCCATGAAGGCGCTATTTTTACTATTAAGCGTAATACTTAGTTCAGTGTTACCTGAATTATTACTTAATTGGCGTGTACTTACGCTGATTGTGACCAGTGTATAGCTGACGAGGACGACCAATCTTTTGTTTAGGGTCGCTCATCATTTCATGCCAGTGTGAAATCCAGCCTACTGTACGAGATAGGGCAAAGATACACGTAAACATGTTGGTAGGAATACCAATTGCCTTAAGCACGATACCTGAGTAGAAGTCTACGTTCGGGAACAGTTTCTTCTCTGCAAAGTATGGGTCGCTCAACGCAATCTTTTCAAGTTCCATTGCTACTTCTAGTAGTGGATCTTTAACGTTAAGCTCGCTTAGTACTTCGTGACAGCTTTCACGCATTACCGTAGCACGAGGGTCGTGATTTTTGTAAACGCGGTGACCAAAGCCCATAAGACGGAACGGGTCGCTCTTGTCTTTTGCACGAGCAATAAACTCTGGAATGCGGTCTACAGTACCGATTTCTTCTAGCATGTTAAGACATGCTTCGTTCGCGCCGCCGTGAGCAGGGCCCCAAAGTGATGCAACACCTGCAGAAATACATGCATATGGGTTTGCACCAGAAGAACCAGCTAGACGTACGGTAGACGTTGACGCATTCTGTTCGTGGTCAGCGTGAAGCGTAAAGATACGGTCCATTGCGCGCTCAACAGCTGGGCTGATTTGATATTCTTCTGCTGGTACAGAGAACATCATGTTCAGGAAGTTAGCTGCGTAGCTTAGGTCATTGCGTGGATAAACGAATGGCTGGCCAATATTGTACTTGTAACACATCGCCACAAGCGTTGGCATCTTAGCGATTAGACGATGCGCGCTGCGAATGCGCTGCTCTTCATTAGAAACGTCTAAATCACTGTGGTAGAACGAAGACATAGCGCCTACGGTACCGCATAGCATTGCCATTGGGTGTGCGTCGTTGCGGAAACCGTGGAAGAACATGTTAATTTGTTCGTGTACCATGGTGTGACGAGTAATCGTCTCTTTAAACTCTTCGTACTGTTCTTTTGTTGGTGCATCACCGTGAAGAAGCATGTGACAAACTTCTAAGTAGTCTGCATCACGCGCTAATTCTTCGATAGGGAAACCGCGGTGTAATAAAACACCTTGAGCGCCATCAATGTAGGTAATTGAAGACTCGCAAGATCCTGTCGCCATAAAACCTGGGTCGTACGTGAAGTAACCGTGTTGGCCTAACGTACGGACATCGATTACATCTTGTCCTTCGGTGCCAGACAAGATAGGAAGCTCGATTTCCTTACCGCCGGCTTTAAGAATGGCTTTCTGATCTGCCATAAAATGCTCTCCTCAGAATGGTTCTGTTTGCAGCGAAAACGGACGAAAATGTCCGCTTCGTTGGGAAAAGTGGGCGTATTTGTACTTTATTATGTACCAACAAGTCAATTTAATTGCATATTTGAACAATAAATATTCTGAATTGCGTAAAAAAATACTAGCAATAAAGTCACATTCGATTAACTCGTTGGGAAATCACTTTGCCCGATACAGTGCAATTATCGATGGCTTTTAGCTAAAGGTAAACCACCGATTAATAAATATATTAACAGGTCAGATTAAAAAGTAACCTTTTCATGGGGAATAATTACGCATACAGATTAAAAGTGCTTAATTTCTTATTGATATGCATAGTTATTCCAATTAGCTACTGATAAACTTTTAAAAACTGTAATTGCACTCGTCATAACGGGTTGCGCCCAATTTTGATCTTTTTTTTAGCAAAATAATTATCATTAAAGTGCATATAGCGACTAAAGTCTTACTACGGCACAAAAAATTGTAATTATATACTACGCTGGATATACTCAGCGGTGCTTGAGAAACAGAATATTTATTCTGTTACAGGCATTAAAGAATAATTCACAAATTGTTAACAACTCAGTGGATGAGGCAATTAACAGGTTAAAAATCGAATTTACTTACTCAGGACATAATAAAGGTGAGGAATTCATTATCCCCTACGGATTAAACAGGCATACATTGTGAAAAAGCAAAGACCAGTAAATTTAGAACTCAATACTATTAAATTTCCGCCCTCTGCTATTTCGTCAATTCTCCACCGTGTAACCGGTGTTGCAATGTTCTTCGCGCTACTTTTCGTTATTTGGGCGTGGGCAGTATCTGTTCACTCGCCAGAAGGTTTCGCGAACGTACAAGCAATCATGGACGGTTTCCTTGGAAAATTTGTCGCAATTGGCACAGCTTCAGCGCTGACATATCACATTCTAGGCGGCCTAAGACACGTTGTTATGGATTTAGGTCACTGGGAAGAATTAGAGTCGGGTAACACAAGTGCAAAAGCAGTAATCGCACTTTGGGTTGTACTGACCGTAGTATTGGGAGTTGCATTATGGTAACCAACCAAGCAAGCATTAAGCGTGACGGCGTACAAGATTACGTTTCACTTCGCGCTACAGCAGCAATTATTTTCGCGTACTCGGTTTTCATGGCGTGGTTTTTCATCACCACAGATAACCTGACGTTTATCGAATGGCGAGGTTTGTTCTCTGGCCTAGCTATGAAAGTTTTCACATTGGCAGCACTAGTAGCAGTGATGATCCACGTGCGCATCGGCCTATGGCAGGTGCTAACAGACTATGTTAAAGCAACAGGTCTGCGCGCAGGACTACAATATATACTAAATATCATCGCGTTCGGCTATGTAGCTGTTGGCCTATTCGTACTGTGGGGAGTGTAAAATGAGTTTACCCGTTCACGAGTTTGATGCAGTTGTAATTGGTGCAGGCGGTGCAGGTATGCGCGCGGCGCTACAGATTTCAGAATCTGGTAAATCATGCGCACTGTTGTCTAAAGTATTTCCAACCCGTTCTCATACTGTGTCTGCACAGGGTGGTATTACCGTAGCATTAGGTAATTCACACGAAGATAACTGGGAATGGCACATGTATGACACCGTAAAGGGGTCAGATTACATCGGTGACCAAGACGCTATCGAGTACATGTGTAAAACTGGCCCAGAAGCCATCATTGAGATGGAGAATATGGGCCTACCTTTCTCTCGCTTTGAGAATGGCAAAATCTATCAACGTCCTTTTGGTGGTCAGTCAAAGAACTTTGGCGGCGAGCAGGGCGCACGTACAGCAGCAGCAGCTGACCGTACCGGTCATGCGCTACTTCACCTTCTTTACCAACAAAACGTAAAGAATAAGACTAAAGTATTCTCTGAGTGGTATGCACTAGACTTAGTTAAAAACCAAGACGGTGACGTAGTTGGTTGTACGGCAATCGACATTGAAACCGGTGAAGTAGTTTACTTTAAGTCTCGCGCTGTTGTTTTAGCAACAGGCGGTGCTGGCCGAATCTACGCATCTACTACAAACGCACACATCAATACCGGTGACGGTGTTGGTATGGCACTACGTGCAGGCGTTGCGGTTCAAGATATGGAAATGTGGCAGTTCCACCCAACGGGTATCGCTGGCGCAGGCACATTGGTAACAGAAGGTTGTCGTGGTGAAGGTGGTTACCTTCTAAACAAAGACGGCGAGCGCTTCATGGAACGTTATGCACCTAACGCGAAAGACCTAGCTGGTCGTGATGTTGTTGCACGTTCAATGATGACAGAAATCCGTGAAGGTCGTGGTTGTGAAGGCCCGTGGGGTACACACATTAAGCTTAAGCTTGACCACCTTGGTAAGGACGTTCTTGAATCTCGTCTACCAGGTATCCTCGAACTTTCACGTACATTCGCACACGTCGACCCAGTGAAAGAGCCGATTCCGGTAATTCCTACCTGTCACTACATGATGGGTGGTATTCCTACAAACGTAGACGGCCAGTGCTTAACAGTTGACGAAAATGGCAACGACAAAGTGGTAAACGGTTTATTTGCTTGTGGTGAAATTGCCTGTGTATCAGTACACGGTGCGAACCGTCTTGGCGGTAACTCACTACTTGACCTTGTTGTATTCGGTCGTGCAACTGGTTTACACCTTGGTAAGACATTATCTGAAATGGCACCAACACGCGATGCGTCTGAGTCTGACCTAGAAGCCTCAATGACACGTTTCAACCGTTGGGAAAATTCAGAGAAAGGAAAGGGCGAAGACCCTGTTCAAATTAAGAAAGACTTGCAAGAATGCATGCAGCTTAACTTCTCAGTATTCCGTGAAGGTGAAGCCATGGCGGAAGGTCTTAAGGAACTTGGCGAAATTCGCGAGCGTCTTAAGCATGCACGCCTTGACGATAAGAGCTCAGACTTCAATACTCAACGTATTGAGTGCCTAGAGCTTGATAACCTAATGGAAACCGCGTACAGCACTGCAGTGGCAGCGAACTTCAGAACGGAAAGCCGTGGTGCACACAGCCGCTTCGACTTCCCGGACCGTGACGATGACAACTGGTTATGCCACAGCATCTACGATCCGAATACTGATAAAATGATTAAACGTGAAGTGAATATGGCGCCTAAGCTTAGGGAAGCATTCCCGCCTAAAGTGCGTTCATATTAAGAGAGGCAACGATCATGCAATTAACTTTTTCGATTTATCGTTACAACCCTGAAGTAGATGCGAAGCCTCGCATGCAAGACTACACTCTAGAAGTAGAGGAAGGTCAAGACATGATGGTGCTAGACGCGCTACTTGCACTTAAAGAGCAGGATCCGACGCTTTCTTTCCGTCGTTCTTGTCGTGAAGGTGTATGTGGTTCAGACGGTGTAAACATGAATGGCAAGAATGGCCTTGCATGTATTACTCCGTTATCAGCCCTAGGCAAAGGTAAAATTGTTGTACGTCCACTTCCTGGTCTACCAGTAGTACGTGACCTTGTAGTAGACATGACTCAGTTCTACACTCAATACGAGAAGATTAAGCCATTCTTAATCAACGACAGCAAGCAGCCGCCTGCGCGCGAGCACTTACAGTCGCCTGAAGAGCGTGCGAAGCTTGATGGTCTATACGAGTGTATTCTTTGTGCTTGTTGTTCAACATCATGCCCATCATTCTGGTGGAATCCAGATAAGTTCATTGGTCCTGCGGGTCTTCTTCACGCATATCGCTTCCTTATTGATAGTCGCGATACTGCAACTGAAGAACGTCTTAACGACCTTGATGATGCATTCAGCGTATTCCGCTGTCACGGTATCATGAACTGTGTGAGTGTATGTCCTAAAGGCTTAAACCCAACAAAAGCAATAGGCCAAATCAAGTCTATGCTTTTACAACGGGCTGTTTAGTACTATATTCTGATAACTTCTTTTAGTTACAGAAAGTGATGCTCTAAATAGCCATCCCAAAAGGATGGCTATTTTTTTATATATTAGCTGTTATAACACTTGGTTATGCCGAGAATAACCTTATAATACTCATTGATTGTTAACTAGATTTTATAAAACGTAGCAAGGCAAATTAAATGCAAGAAAGCGTGATGAAAGCGTGGTGGGATTCCTCGCACATGGCAGGTGCCAACGCTGCCTATGTTGAAGAGTTGTATGAAACCTATTTAGAAGACCCTCAAAGCGTCTCTGAAAATTGGCGACAAATCTTCGATAACCTCCCCAAAGTCGATGGCGTAGAGTTAGAAACCAATCATACAACTATCAAAAATCAGTTTAGGCAACTTGCTGCGTTAGGGCCCACAGCCCGCATGTCTAGCCCGTCTGTGCCTTCGGCGAATGTTTCAGACGATAGGCAAGTTAAAGTTCTCCAGTTAATCAACGCATATCGTTTCCGCGGTCATCAGCACGCTAATTTAGACCCACTTGGTCTTTGGAAGCAGGCTCGTGTACGCGACTTAGAATTGTCTCACCACAGCCTTTCTGAACAGGATTTTGATTCAGTATTCAATGTAGGTTCTTATGCCATTGGTAAAGAGTCTATGCCGCTAGGTGAGCTGTTTAAATCTCTTAACCGCACATACTGTGGTTCTATCGGTGCAGAGTACATGCACATCACCGATACCGAACAGAAGCGTTGGTTACAGCAAAAGATTGAATCAGTTCAAGCCAAACCAGAAATCTCACGCGATGAAAAATTAGGCATTCTTAAAGGTCTAACCGCAGCTGATGGTATGGAAAAATACTTGGGCTCTAAATTCCCAGGTGCGAAGCGTTTCTCGCTAGAAGGTGGTGACGCGCTTATTCCTATGCTGAAAGGTCTTATCACTAAAGCCGGTACAGCAGGTACTAAAGAAGTTGTTATCGGTATGGCCCACCGCGGTCGTTTGAACGTGTTGGTTAACGTTCTTGGTAAAAACCCGTCTGTTCTGTTTGATGAATTCTCAGGTAAGCACGATGACTCGCTAGGTGCGGGTGATGTTAAATATCACGCAGGTTTCTCTTCAGACTTTGCGACTCCAGGCGGCAATGTTCACTTAGCACTAGCGTTTAACCCATCTCACCTTGAGATTGTAAATCCTGTAGTTATGGGTTCTGTACGTGCACGTCTTGCGCGTCGCAATGATGACACGAATACAGTACTGCCTATCACTATTCACGGTGACTCAGCAATTGCTGGTCAGGGTGTAGTACAAGAAACCTTCAACATGTCGCAAACTCGCGGCTTTGCTGTAGGCGGTACGGTTCGTATTGTGGTAAATAACCAAGTTGGTTTCACCACCTCTAAGACTGAAGATACACGCTCTACGCAATACTGTACTGATATCGCGAAGATGGTACAGGCACCGATTTTCCACGTGAACTCAGACGATCCAGAAGCGGTTGCCTTTGTTACACAGCTTGCGCTTGAATATCGCAATAAGTTTAAGAAAGACGTAGTAATTGACCTAGTTTGTTACCGTCGTCATGGACACAACGAAGCGGACGAGCCAAATGCTACGCAGCCGTTGATGTACCAAAAAATTAAAAAGCACCCAGTTCCACGAGCGCTTTATGCTGATCAGCTAATTGCTGAAGGCGTTATTGAGCAACGTGATGCTGATCGCTACCTTGAAGAATATCGCGAAGCGCTAGATCACGGTGCATGCGTTGTTGAAGAATGGCGTCCGATGACAGAGCACAGTGTAGACTGGTCTCCGTATCTAGGTCACGACTGGGATACACCATACGACGGCGCGCTTTCAGTTGAGAAGCTTAAAGAGTTGGGTGAATCAATCACCACTATTCCTGAAGATCACAAGCTTCAGTCTCGTGTTAACAAGCTTTACCAAGACCGTAAAGCTATGGTAGCGGGTGAGAAAAAGCTTGATTGGGGTATGGCTGAAAACTTAGCTTACGCTACTCTTGTTGATGCAGGCGAAGATATTCGTATTACAGGTCAAGATTCTGGCCGTGGTACTTTCTTCCACCGCCACGCGGTATTACACAATCAAAAAGACGCATCTACGTACATGCCTCTACAACATATTCGCGAAGGTCAGGGTGAGATTGAAATTTACGACTCTGTGCTTTCGGAAGAAGCAGTAATGGCATTTGAGTATGGTTATGCGACAGCAGAGCCTACATGTCTGACTATTTGGGAAGCCCAGTTTGGTGACTTCGCTAACGGTGCGCAGGTTGTTTTTGATCAGTTCTTAAGTTCAGGTGAAGCTAAGTGGGGTCGCCTATGCGGCTTAACAGTGTTACTTCCACACGGCTATGAAGGTCAAGGCCCTGAGCATAGTTCTGCACGTCTTGAGCGTTTTCTTCAAATGTGTGCTGACCATAACTGGCAGGTGTGCGTACCATCGACACCAGCACAGGTATACAACATGCTTCGTCGTCAAGTTGTTCGCCCAATGCGTAAACCTCTTATTGTTATGTCGCCTAAGTCATTGTTGCGTCATCCAATGGCGGTATCATCGTTAGAGGAATTAGCAGAAGGTAAATTCCATAACGTCATCGGTGAAATTGACGATATCGATCCCAAGAACGTCAAGCGCGTTGTTATGTGCTCTGGCAAGGTTTACTACGATTTGTTAGACCAGCGCCGTAAAAATGAGCAAACAGACGTTGCAATCATTCGTTTGGAGCAACTTTATCCATTCCCACAAGAAGAATGCGCTAAAGTTGTGGCACAATACAGCCATGTAAAAGATTGGGTTTGGTGTCAAGAAGAGCCTCAAAACCAAGGCGCTTGGTACTGTAGCCAACACCACTTCTGGCAAGCAATTCCAGATGGTGCAAAATTAACATATGCAGGTCGTGATGCATCCTCGTCACCTGCAGTAGGTTATGTATCCGTTCACAACCAGCAACAGAAAGCCCTGGTTGAAAACGCACTCACAATTAAATAAGGAACAGTAATGACAATTGAGATAAAAGTTCCGGTTCTACCTGAGTCAGTTGCCGATGCCACCATTGCAACCTGGCACGTAAAGGCCGGTGACGCAGTTAAACGAGACCAGAACCTGGTTGATATTGAAACTGATAAAGTGGTTTTAGAAGTTGTGGCGCCAGCGGACGGTACAATTGGTGAGATCCTAAACGAAGAGGGTGCAACTGTTTTAGGCGAGCAAGTTATTGCTAAACTAGAAAAGGGTGGTGCTGCTGCACCAGCTGAAGCTAAAACAGAAAGTAAAGCGAAAGACGATTCTAAATCAGATGCGGCTCCAGCGGCCTCTGGAAAAACATCTGATGTTAAAGTACCAGTACTTCCAGAGTCTGTAGCTGACGCGACAATCGCAACGTGGCATGTGGCTGTGGGCGAGTCTGTTTCTCGTGACCAAAACTTGGTTGATATCGAAACTGACAAAGTAGTACTTGAAGTTGTGGCTCCTGCAGACGGTTCACTTGCTGAAATCATCGCAGAAGAAGGTGCGACTGTTACAGCTGAAGAAGTTATTGCGAAGTTTGTAGAAGGTGCGGCAAGCGGTGCTTCTGCTCCAGCAGCATCTAGCGAAAGCGATGACAGTGAAGACAGCAGCGATGCGCTTAGTCCGTCTGTACGTCGTCTACTTGCTGAAAAAGGCGTAGACGCGGCTAAAGTGAAGGGCACGGGTAAAAATGGCCGTATCACTAAAGAAGACGTAGAAAAGTATCTTAAAGGTGGTGATAGTTCAGCTAAGGCAGCGCCTGCGGCAGCTGAAGCACCAGTGGCAGATTTACCAACGGGTAACCGTACTGAGAAACGTGTTCCAATGACACGTCTTCGTAAGACTATTGCGAATCGCCTACTTGAAGCGAAGAACTCTACAGCAATGCTAACTACGTTTAACGAAGTTAACATGAAGCCTATCATGGACCTTCGTAAACAGTATCAAGAGAGCTTCGAAAAACGTCACGGCATTCGTTTAGGCTTTATGTCGTTCTACGTTAAAGCAGTTACTGAAGCACTTAAGCGCTTCCCAGAAGTTAACGCGTCAATCGACGGTGATGACATTGTTTATCACAACTATTTCGATGTATCGATTGCCGTATCTACACCTCGTGGCCTTGTAACGCCAGTACTTAAAGATACTGACACACTAGGTATGGCTGGTGTTGAGAAAGGAATTAAGGAACTAGCACTTAAAGGTCGTGACGGAAAGCTGTCATTGGATGAACTACAAGGTGGTAACTTCACAATCACCAACGGTGGTGTGTTTGGTTCACTAATGTCTACACCAATCATTAACCCGCCGCAAAGCGCAATCTTGGGCATGCACAAAATCCAAGACCGCCCAATGGCAGTTAATGGCAAAGTAGAAATTCTACCAATGATGTACCTAGCACTTTCTTATGACCACCGTATCATCGATGGTAAAGAATCAGTTGGGTTCTTGGTAACAGTTAAAGAGATGCTAGAAGATCCAACGCGTCTACTTCTAGACGTATAAGACTTTCGTCTCACTTAATTGTGGTTGGGCGCTTTGCTTGTGTTATCTTGCTTAGCGCCTAACGCAACGCTGATATTTACCCTATAATATCAGTCTAAATAATCAAGTCGCATATGCGGCTTTTGTCTTACTAAAAATCGGATAGAAACACCATGAATTTGCATGAATACCAAGGTAAGCAGCTATTCAAAGAATACGGTTTGCCTGTTTCTGAAGGATACGCAGCAGACACTGCTCAAGGTGCTGTAGAAGCCGCTGACCGAATTGGCGGAGAAGAGTGGGTAGTTAAGTGTCAGGTACACGCGGGCGGTCGCGGTAAAGCTGGCGGTGTAAAGCTAGTTAAAAACAAAGACGACATTCGCGCTTTCGCTGAAAACTGGCTTGGCAAAAATTTGGTGACTTTCCAGACTGACGAAAATGGTCAGCCTGTGAGCAAAATCCTAGTTGAATCTTGCACAGATATCGCTAACGAGCTTTACCTTGGTGCAGTAGTTGACCGTACAACCCGTCGCGTTGTATTTATGGCATCTACTGAAGGTGGCGTTGAGATTGAAACTGTTGCAGAAGAGACTCCAGAGAAAATCCTTAAAGCTGAAATCGACCCAATTGTAGGTCCTCAGCCTTACCAAGCACGTGAAATGGCGTTTGCTCTTGGTCTTTCTGGCGTTCAAATTAAGCAATTCACTCAAATCTTCCTTGGCCTAGCTAAGATGTTTGAAGAGCTTGACGTTGCACTTATCGAGATTAACCCGCTAGTTATCAAAACTGACGGTAACCTACACTGCCTTGACGCAAAAGTAGGTATCGACGGTAACGCACTATATCGTCAGCCTAAGCTTAAAGACATGCAAGATCCTTCACAAGAAGACGCGCGTGAAGCTCACGCGGCTCAGTGGGAACTTAACTATGTTGCACTAGACGGTAACGTAGGTTGTATGGTTAACGGTGCAGGCCTAGCAATGGGTACCATGGACATCGTAAACCTACACGGCGGCAAGCCAGCTAACTTCCTAGATGTTGGTGGCGGCGCGACTAAAGAGCGTGTAGCTGAAGCATTTAAAATCATCCTTTCTGATGACAATGTTAAAGCGGTATTGGTTAACATCTTCGGTGGTATCGTACGCTGTGACATGATTGCAGAAGGTATTATCGGTGCGGTTAAAGAAGTTGGCGTAGAAGTACCAGTAGTTGTACGTCTTGAAGGTACCAATGCAGAGCTTGGCCGTGACGTTCTAGCGAACTCTGGTCTTGATATCATTGCTGCTGAATCGCTAACTGATGCAGCGCAGAAAGTTGTTGCTGCAGCGGAGGGCAAATAATGTCTGTATTAATTAATAAAGATACTAAAGTAATTTGTCAGGGTTTCACTGGCGGTCAGGGTACATTCCACTCTGAACAAGCAATTGCTTACGGTACGCAAATGGTTGGTGGTGTAACACCAGGCAAAGGCGGTACTGAGCACCTAGGTCTTCCAGTATTTAATACTGTTCGCGAAGCGGTAGAAGCAACTGGCGCAACTGCGACAGTTATCTACGTACCAGCGCCATTCTGTAAAGATTCAATCGTTGAAGCTGCAGATGCGGGTATCGAGCTAATCGTATGTATTACTGAAGGTATTCCAACGCTAGATATGCTTTACGTTAAAGAATACGTAGAAGCAAAAGGCGTTCGCATGATTGGTCCAAACTGCCCAGGTGTTATCACTCCTGGAGAGTGTAAAATTGGTATCATGCCTGGTCACATCCACAAGCCTGGTAAAGTAGGTATTGTTTCTCGCTCTGGTACGCTTACGTACGAAGCGGTTAAGCAAACTACTGACGAAGGTTTCGGCCAGTCTACTTGTGTTGGTATCGGTGGCGACCCAATCCCTGGTTCAAACTTCATCGACATCCTTCAGATGTTCCAAGACGACCCACAAACTGAAGCTATCGTAATGATCGGTGAGATCGGCGGTACGGCAGAAGAAGAAGCGGCTGCGTTCATTAAAGAGAACGTAACTAAGCCAGTTGTTTCTTACATTGCTGGTGTTACTGCTCCTCCGGGTAAGCGTATGGGTCACGCTGGTGCAATCATCGCAGGCGGTAAAGGTACTGCTGATGAGAAATTTAAAGCACTAGAAGACGCAGGCGTTAAGACAGTACGCTCACTTGCTGAAATCGGCAAGGCGCTTCGCGAGACTACTGGTTGGTAAGCTAACGCTTAACAGTCGAATTGAAAGCCCGCTTTAAGCGGGCTTTTTTGTGCGCGCTTATTAACAACTCTGCAGAAATGAATGTAACAAAATTACAACTATCTGCCGTAAAAGCCCCGTATAACCCATATTGTGTTGTTAAATTACATAAAGGTCTGCGTATCCTTTGTTAACGGCGTGTTGCATAAATTTTATTGAATACGTATGCAGACAATTGTGCAAAACCTAGGGCATCTATAGCATTGTCCCCGTGAGATGTATTGTCATTTATTTGTCATAAGAACAACAAAAAGACAACAACTATAACCGTATGGGACACCCGTTTTATGAAACAATTTAAACCCAACCTAATCAAAGCTGCGCTTATTTCAGGCGGTATGGCATTTGGTAGTGCACCTGCACTAGCACAAGAAGCAAACACTGATGCTGTTGATGAAGCTAATCTAGAAGTTATTCAAGTAAGCGGTATTCGCGGCAGTCTACAGCGTGCACAAGCCATTAAAATGGACAACACGTCAATTGTTGAAGCGTTATCTGCTGAAGATATCGGTAAACTTCCAGACACCAGTATTGCAGAGTCAATTGCACGTCTTCCTGGCTTAGCGGGTGAACGCCGCAACGGTCGTACTAGCGGTATATCTGTTCGTGGTTTTAACGAGAACTACGTAGGTACTACGCTTAACGGTCGTGAACTTCTAGGTATGGGCGATAACCGTGGGGTAGAGTTCGATCTTTACCCAACAGAAATTGTTTCAAATATCCTTGTTTACAAAACGCCTGAAGCTGGGCTAATGACACAAGGTATTGGTGGTACAGTCGATATTCAGACTGTAAGGCCATTAAGTGCTGAACGAACTTTTGCGTTTAACGGTACTTATGAAGCGAACGAATATGACGCTGGTAACCCTGACTTCGATAACGATGGGCATCGCTTGTCGTTTAACTATGTTGACCAGTTTGCTGATGACAAGTTAGGTGTAGCGTTAGCCGTAGCTGATATGGAATCGCCTCGTCAGGAGGAGTACTTCAGAGGCTGGGGTTACGCAACAGCAAATGCTGAGAACGCGGTTGAGGGTGTTGATGTTCCAGAAGGCACAGTAATTCTTGGTGGCCACGATTCTTTCACGCGTTCAGCGATGCTTGAACGTACCTCAATAGCTGGTGTTATTGAATACGCTCCTACAGACGACCTTAGAATTCAATTCGATGCGCTTTACATTGATTTTGAAGAGAATGATGCCCGTCGCGGTGTTGAGGAAGGCGGTGCCGAATGGGGTACCAGTGCGTACACTATTACTGGCGTAGAAGATGGTTTGGTTACATCGGGTTTTTATGACGGCTTCCTTTCGGTAATTCGTAATGATTCGCGTCAACAGAAAGCTGAGCTAACTACATTTGGCTTGAACGTAGAATATGCGTTAAACGATAACTGGACAGCTACGCTTGATCTTTCAATGGGTGAAGTTGATAAGACGATCACTGATGTTGAGAGTTATTCGGGTGTTGGTCGAGCAGGCGTGGACGGTAGACCCGTTACACCACGTTCATGGCAGATGACTTCTTCAGGCGCAGTATACAGCGCGCATCCAACGCTAGATAGCGTAGACCTTACTGATCCAAATGCAATCTTCCTTGCAGGCCCACAGGCTTGGGGGGGCTCGTTAGCGCCAGTGGAGCGTTTCCAAGGGGTTGAAGGTTTCGGACCTGAAACGGCACAGGATGGTTTTGTTAACGAACCTGATTTTGATGAGACGCTTGATGCAGTTCGTATTGATATCGAAGGTTTTGTTGAGTGGGGCATTTTTTCGAAGTTCAGTGCAGGTGTGAACTACCAAGATCGTGAAAAGACGAAAGATAATAATGGTGCGTTCTTAACAGCGCCAACATGGCCTAATGCAGAGTTAGTACCAGATCCAATTGGTGTAGCCGATCTAAGCCACATTGGCATAGATGGTGTTCTTGCCTACGATTCACTGGGTTTATACCGTAGCGGCTTCTATATCGAAACAGAAGCTGAACTATTTGAAAATGGCCGTTTCGGTGATTCATACACAATCAGTGAAGAGCTATTAACCATTTACACCAAGCTTGATATTGATACAGAAATTAACGGCGTTTACATTTTAGGTAATGTTGGTGTTCAGGTTGTTGACGTTGACCAGCAAGGCAGTGGGTTTAATACGGTTACTGGACCAACCGGCTTTACAGAAATCGCGCCTGTTTCTGACGGTACTTCATATCACGATATTTTGCCAACAATCAATTTAAGCTTTGAGTTTGCAGAAAATCAGTTTATCCGTACTGCAATGGGTAAGGTAATCAGCCGCCCACGTATGGATGACATGAGACCTAATAACACAGTTAGTTTCACATTTAACGACCAGCAGATTATTTCTACAAATCCAAATAATGGTCCTTGGTCAGCAGGTGCGGGTAATGCGCGTCTTAAACCGCTAGAAGCTAATCAATTTGATATCGCGTACGAGAATTACTTTGCTGATACCGGATATTTCGCAGCAAGTTTCTTCTACAAAGATCTAACTAACTGGCATGTTGCGGGTCGCTCGTTCAATGACTTCTCTAACGTATATATCGAAGGTTTCCACCAAACATCTGGAAATACTGATATTAATGGTGACGGTCTTACTAACGATGCTGATATTGTCGCACCAGGTACTTTTATCGGGCCAGTAGATTTTAGAGAAGATGGTCTAGAAGGTTTTGTTCGTGGATGGGAGCTTCAGGGTAGCTTACCTCTTGAATTGGTTCATGATTCATTAGAAGGTTTTGGCTTGTTTGCAAGCGCGACTTTCTTAGATGGTGAGCTTGATAATGGCGATCAAGTACCAGGTTTGTCTGATGAAACATACTCATTAACTGCTTTCTATGAAAGCAACGGTTTTGAAGTACGTGTTTCGGCAACCAAGCGCGATGAGTTTGCAACCGAGACCCGTGCGCAGAGCTTGTCACTTGCTCAAATTCAGGACAATGGTGTTAAACAAGTTGACGCGCAGATTGGTTATGATTTCAGCGAGTCAGGTATTGAATATCTGCAAGGTCTTCGCGTTACGCTTCAGGGTCAGAACTTGACAGATGAACCAACAGTACGTGTTAATCCTGGAGATAGCCGCCAGATTATTGAACACCAAAGCTTTGGTCGTAACTTCCTACTTGGCTTCAACTACACATTCTAAGTGGTTGTTGAAACAGCGCTTGTTATATGCGAGCGCTTAAACAAGTAACATTAAACAAGCCCCAATTCACGTAATGTATTGGGGCTTTTTGTTGTATAGCACTAGATGTCATGATATTTAGACATGATAGTAATGTGGCCACAAAAAAATGCTGACGGCAGAAACATGATGAAAAAAGCGGTAAAAAATGTAGTTATTGTAGGTGGTGGCACGGCAGGTTGGATTTCAGCAGCGGTAATTAAGCGTCTTATCGGTGCGGGCGTAAACGTCACCTTAGTTGAGTCTGAAGAAATCGGTACCGTCGGTGTTGGCGAAGCAACTATTCCACCAATTATCACACTAAATAATGTTTTAGGAATAGATGAGAAAGAGTTCTTACGCGAAACAAACGCCACCATGAAACTGGCGATTAAGTTTGAAAACTGGCGGGTAGAAGGGGAAAGCTATTTCCACACTTTTGGCGCCCCGGGTAAAAGCTACGCTTTTTGTCATTTTCATCATTATTTCAAACGCGCTCAAGAGTTAGGGCTATCTGACTCGATATGGGAATACGATCTAAACTACCTTGCCTGTAAAGCGGGTAAATTTGCCCATATTAAATCTCCCGACCCAATTATAGAAATGCCGTATGCCTATCATTTTGATGCGTCGCTGTATGCTCGATTCCTTCGTAAGAAATGTGAGGCGATGGGCGTTACTCGCAAAGAAGGCATTATTACTGATGTTAAACAGGATGCAGACAGCGGTTTTATTACCGGGGTGACGCTTAAAGACGGTGCTCATATCGAAGGCGACTTGTTTATTGACTGTTCAGGGTTTAAAGGGCTACTTACGCAACAAACACTGAATACCGGCTACGAGGATTGGTCGCATTGGTTACCTTGCGACCGAGCAGTGGCTATGCCTTCAGAGCGCCACGAACATACCCGTCCTTATACTCGTTCGATTGCGCACTCTGCGGGTTGGCAATGGCGTATTCCGCTTCAGCACCGCAATGGTAATGGCTTAGTATACAGCAGTAATTATTATTCTGACGAGCAAGCACTAGACATACTATCAAGTAACTTAGATACCAAACCACTTGCCGATCCTAATTTTATTCGCTTTAAAACAGGGCGAAGACGTAAGCAATGGAATAAAAATGTGGTGGCTGTAGGGCTTTCTAGTGGATTTTTGGAGCCCCTTGAGTCAACCAGTATTCATCTCATTCAGTCTGCAGTAGTCAGGTTAATTCACTTATTCCCACACGAAGGGTTTAAGCAATATCAGATAGATGAGTACAACAAGCAGTCTCAGCTAGAATATGAACAAATACGTGATTTCATTATTTTGCATTATCACGTCAATGAAAGAACTGACTCGCATTTTTGGAAAGACTTACGAGAAATGGATGTACCAGATAGTTTAACCCATAAAATAGAGCTATTTAGAGAGTCAGGAAATTTGTTCAGAGAGCAAAATGATTTATTCCTTGAAAGCTCATGGCTGCAAGTACTGATGGGACAAGGGGTGATGCAGAAAGACTACCATCCACTTGCCAATGCATTGTCTGAACAAAAGCTACAAGAGTTGATGAAAAACATTAAACGCATTAAGAATGAACCTATTGGAAAAATTGCAACTCACGATGACTTCTTAAAGCAGTTCTGTGGTTAGAATCGAACTATGAATAAACCAACCCATATCGTTATAGCCGGGGGCGGTACCGCCGGGTGGATGGCAGCAAATTACTTTGCGCACAAATGGTCATCGGAGAAGGTTAAGGTAACTCTTGTTGAGTCTCCTGAGATTGGCATCATAGGTGTGGGGGAGGGCTCTACACCCACACTTAAACGTTTCTTTGAGGAACTCAGCATAGCCGAAAGTGACTGGATGCCTAAGTGCAATGCAACGTATAAGACAAGCATTCAGTTTAATGATTGGAGTCCGGGATCCGGAGTAAAACAATATCGGCATCCATTTATTTCTCAAACTGATACCTTTACTCAACGTGCTTTTGAGGTCAATTGTCGGACCCGTAGATTAGGGCTTGATACGCACGTTAGCCCAGAAGACTTTTTGATAAATGGCGTGTTGGCAAAGCAAAACAAAGCGCCGCTTACTCCGGAAAATTTTCCATTTAGAATGGAATATGGTTATCACTTCGATAGCGCTTTGCTAGGCAACTATCTGCACGATGTGGCGGTTGGAAAAGGCGTTAATCACGTTAGTGGCATTATTAGTGATGTGGCGCTACATCCTAGCGGCGATATTAGCCATCTCGTGACGGATAAAGGCAGTGTTGAAGGAGATTTTTTCGTTGACTGTACAGGCTTTTCTTCAACCTTATTGCAGCAGGCTTTAGGTGTAAAATTTAAGTCTTATTCTGAAAACTTATTCAACGATTCTGCAGTGGTTTTACCCACACATACACAAGAGAATATTCAAGTAGAGACTCAGTCTACAGCACTTTCAAACGGTTGGTGTTGGACAATACCGTTGCAAAGCCGCACAGGTAATGGCTACGTTTACAGTGCTGCTCATTTATCCAAGGATAAGGCGGAAGAAGAATTGCGACGTCACCTAGGTCTTGAAAACAGCGATATTGAAGCCAGACACCTTAAAATGAAAGTAGGGCAAGTTGAGCAGCACTGGCAGAACAACTGTTTGGCATTAGGGCTATCTCAAGGGTTTATAGAGCCGCTTGAAGCAACGGCGCTTCACCTTGTGCAGATTTGCATTGAGTATTTCACAGATATGTTCGAAAAAGGTGGTTTCTCTAACACCGAGAGAGCCGCTTATAATGCGTTTGCCAAAGCGCGTTTCGACAGAGTGAGAGACTACATTGTCGCGCACTATAAACTTAATACCCGTGACGATAGTGATTATTGGCGTGCAAACAGAAATAACATGGTGCTGTCAGATTCACTTAAATCAATTATTAATACATGGTTTCAACGTGAAGATCTCGCCAATGAGATTAAGCGTCAAAATATAGGAATGCACTGGGATTCGGTATCATGGCATTGTTTATTCGCGGGTTATGGTGCTTTTCCACCGCTGGCACAGAATCAACCCGGTCGAGGCGACTTATACAAAGAGCAAAACATCGAACGTTTTGTACAGGGTTGTGCTTTGAACTTTAAACAACATGATGTCGTGCTAAAAACGCAACAAAACTAAAAGTGACAACCTTGAAAGTCAGGAATAACTTTTAAGGTTGTTATAATTCCTCATTAGTAACCACACTAATCTCTCGGTTCTCTCCACTCAAATGCGATAAAAAACAATAGCTTTCACCATTTGTTTCATAAGTGTTTAATATTTGTAAATGAATACGTATGCATAGCATTGCTCCCTTTTTATACAAACCAGTAGTATTTGGTATTCCATAAGAGGCACTTTTGGGTGTGGTATTCCTAAAAATGTCGATAATAAACAAGGATGGGACACCAATGAAAACATTCAAACCCAGCACTATTATGGCGGCCTTGATCAGTAGTGGGGTCGCGTTTAGTGCGTTGCCGCTCTATGCTCAAGAGTCACCAGACACTCCCGTAGATGAAGTTGAACGACCGCAAGAAGATACCCTAGAGCGTATCGAAGTACGTGGTTTCAGTACCAGCTTAATTCAATCACTTAATCAAAAACGTTTCTCTGACACGGTTTCTGAACAAATATCTGCCGATGATCTTGGCGGGCTTCCCGATGTTTCTATGGCAGATGCTTTGACCCGCTTGCCGGGTATCTCTGCGGTAAGAACCGGAGGGCAAGCTGCTCAGATAAATATTCGTGGTTTATCAGGCGACTTTGTGTTTTCTACATTAAACGGTAGAGAGCAGGTATCCACCAGTGGAAGTCGCGCTATTGAGTTTGACCAGTATCCGTCTGAGCTTATTAGCGAGGCAGCGGTTTATAAATCACCTAAAGCATCGCTTATTGAAGGCGGTATTGCCGGTACGGTAGAACTAAAAACAGCATCACCACTGGCCATTGAAGAGCAGCATAAATTTAGCGCTAACATGCGTGGTATGTATAACGATAGAGCATCCGAAATAAGCGATGCTACAGAATACGGTCATAGACTGAGCTTTTCTTATCAAGGTAAATTTCTAGACGATACCTTAGGTGTATCATTGGGTTATGCACGTCTATTCCAGCCAAGTGTTTCTACGCAGTTCATCGGTTTAGCCTATAACGGTCAGGTAGATGTTGATGGCCTAGAAGGGGATACTGACGGTCCAGCAGATTGCCCAAGTTGTGAACTTATTTCAGAAGGCTTTGAAATGCAGCACAAAGGCGGTGAAGAAACCCGCGATGGCTATGTTGCTGCGTTTGAATGGGCGCCTATCGATACGTTTACCTTAAAAGCTGATGCCTTCATTTCAAAATTTGATTCTGAAGCATTTGCTCGAGGCTTTCGCGTTAAGTTAGGCGGTATTAATGCGGGTATTACAAACCCGGTTGTTGTTAACAACAGCGTCGTTGGTGGTACTTTTTCTCGCACGGACAATAGCTTTACTCGAGTTGAATTGGTAAATGACGACAATCAAGATTTCGACAGTGTTACTAACTTAGGTGTTAATGCTAGCTGGGAGATATCTCCCGATTTAGCAGTTCAGTTTGACGTATCTCGTTCAAGTGCTGAAAGTGACTTTAGAAACGGCTTGTTATGGTCGCTTGTGGGCGAAGATGCGACTGCTGCGAACCCAGTATTTGATGAAAACGTTCAAATATCTTATTTGCTGAACGGCTTAAACCTGCCTGATATTGGTTTTAACCAAACTGATGCCTTTACCGATTTAGACCGGGTCATGGTGAGCAAGTACGGTATCTATCCATTTGAAAACAAAGATGAGCTAGATGCATACCGTGTTGACTTCCAGTATTACGTGGACGTACCAATCATTTCTGGTTTTGAATTTGGGTATCGTTATTCAGATCGGGAATACAACAACGATCGATCTGTCTTTGAATACGGTAATGACAGTGCCTTTTCAGTCAGTGAACCGCCACTTCGCTTAACATCAGACATGGTTGAACAAGTTGATTGGAGCGGTGACTTTGGATATTTCCCTAGCTATTTATCCGTCGATTTAAACAGCGCGCTCAATGCCTGGTTCCCAGAAGGTAGACCGCAGCCTGTTCAAACATGGGGGCCAGGGGCTGCTGGCGTTATTAATGGCCCAGGAACCGGCCCCGCTACAGCGTGGACACTACAAGAAAGCGGTGATGTATTTGAAACAGTAAACTCGGCTTACTTAATGGCAAATATTAATACCGAAATTGGCAGTATACCTGTTACAGGTAATATCGGTGTTAGATACGTTAAAAGTAAACAAAGCTCAACTACACTACAGCGTGCTACCCAGCTAATTCAAGACTTAGAAACGGGCACTTCGGTTGAAGTAAGCGACCCAACCGCTGGCGCGCAAAATATTACAGACGATGTAGGGCTCATCAATAACTTTTATCGTCCAGCGTTAATTAGCCACGAGTATTCAGATGTACTGCCGTCTATTAACCTGAACTTTAAACTTACTGATGATACTCAGCTTCGAGTAGCTGCAGCAAAAGTAATGGGGAGAGCGCCAATAAACCGTTTTGCGGCGAATGCGTCTACTACTATTGAAACAGTTACTGCGTTCCAAGACCGAGACTCAGGTGAAATTACGCTTTCAAACCCAACAGCGAGGGTCAGTGGTAATGCTCGTAACAGCCCGTACTTAGAGCCTTTTTACGCTACACAGTACGATGTGTCATGGGAATATTACTTCTCAGACACAGAAGGGGCTTTGGTTGTAGCGGGTTTCTACAAAGACATTGAGTCATTTGTAGAAGACATTGAAATAGAGCCTTATGACTTTGAAGCAAACGGCATAGTCATTCCAGATAACGTAAGTGTTCCAGTCTACTTAACCCCAGAATTTGCAGGGCAAGAAGCTGAACTAGCGATGGATGAAAACGGCGATCCTATTTTTGTTACTGTGCCCACTGAAAACGGTAGCTACAGCACAGCCGTAAATAATGCCGAAGGTGGCTATATTCGTGGTTTAGAAGTTGCCTATACGCAAATTTATAGCATGCTGCCTGGCATGTGGTCAGGCTTAGGGGTTAGCGCAAGTTACTCTTACACCGAAAGTGAAATTCAGCGCACGTTGGGTGATAACGTGTATGCCGCTAACTTACCAGGGCTTTCTGAAAACGTTGCAACATTAACCGTTTTCTGGGAATACGAAGGGTTTGAAACCCGCCTGTCTAGTCGCTATCGCGATGCCTTCGTTTCTCAGCAAGTAGCGGTAAACGATCAGGTTGTTAACTTTGATGACGAACTGGTTATTGATTACCAAGCGTCTTATGAAATTAACGACAATTGGAGCGTACTGTTTCAAGTGAACAATCTAACCGATGAGCCAACCAAAAGCTATTTCGCATCAGAAGAGCAAACCGGCACTATTCAGTACTTTGGCACCCAATATTACCTAGGGATGACATACCAACTATGAAAAACAACATCTTAGGTAATTTATTTGGCGACGCACAAAAACGTTCGGTTGTCAAAAACAGTGAAAATATTCAGGAGAATTTTATGTTTACTAAAAAGAGAGTAATGCGGGCAGCGTTGCTTTTAGTAGGCGCTTTTACACTTACAGGTTGCGGTGGATCTGACGTAGAGTCAGGCACAAACGATTTGCTCACCTGTGACGTGCCCAATGTACCTAATGCAGCAGGAACAGCATGCGAGCCGCCGC
Source organism: Alteromonas sp. S005 (assembly GCF_036864475.1). NCBI lineage: Bacteria > Pseudomonadati > Pseudomonadota > Gammaproteobacteria > Alteromonadales > Alteromonadaceae > Alteromonas > Alteromonas sp. S005. The sequence continues at coordinate 62,659 of NZ_JAZETN010000019.1, forward strand.
CTCCTATTCAGTGTGACGCGCCGTTAGTGCCTAACGAAGCAAACGACGCGTGCGAAGCCGGTGCCGATCCGAGCCTCCCTGCGCCTGTATTTACCCCATCATCTAATCAAGCGGTGTTATATTACAATCGCGCTGCGGTAGACGCAGATAACTCTAGTAATGACGCTGCCTATGAAGGGTGGAGACTACATACTTGGAACAATGACGAATGTGATGCCTATGCTGACGCAGACACGGATTGGGCGAACGGTCGTATTCACAGCGGTATCGATCCCAACTATGGCGCCTATTGGATATTAGACCTTAAAGAAGGTTACGGCAGCTGTCATAACTTCATCATCCACAAAGGTACTGATGATGCCGGTAAAGAAATGGGGGGCGGAGACTTCCAAGGTTCATTAGTGCAGGACGATGAAACTTTTGTGCGAATGAATTTTACTCTTTCAGGCGAGCCAACGATTTTTGAATTCCCGATCATGTCTCTTGGTCCCCAGCCCGTTGATATAGAAGGTTTTGGCGCCCATTGGTTAGATGCAAACACCATTTTATGGGATGTTCCCGAGACTGTATCAGAGGTGAAGCTTCATTATTCAGCACAGGCTGATTTAGAGAGCACCTTGGAAGAGGGTATCAATGGTACTGAAGTAGCACTAATAGGTACAACACTTACCGAAGAGCAATCTGCTCGCGCACCCCATTTATCTTCTATGCAGGCATGGGAAGGCGACTGGTCGGTAGAAGATGCTAAAAGTGTATTGACCACACAAGCGGTCGTTGGTGGATATGATGCAGACGGTGCCCTTGTAGCAGCGACCGGTATTCAATTGGCAAACGCAATTGATGCGCTTTACACCATGGGTGAAGAAGATGCCGATGAAGCTCAACTTGGCGGCATTTACTCAGACCAGGGTATTACCGCTGCATTGTGGGCGCCTACCGCTTCGAATGTCGACCTTTTACTTTACAACGATAATAAGACGTTAAGCCAGCGTATTGATATGGTACGTGATGACGCGTCAGGCGTATGGCGTTTTGAAGGCGATATGTCGCTAGACCGTCAGCTTTATCGCTATGAGATTACGGTATATCACCCTGTAACAGGCAACGTAGAAACGCTGCTTGTGACAGACCCATATTCTGTGTCGCTTAGCACTAACGGGCGTTTCTCACGCTTCGTAAACCTTGCTGATGAAGATTTAAAACCTGAGGGGTGGGATACTCACGCCATTCCTACGGTTGAAAATTATGAAGACGCGGTTATTTACGAGGGTCACATACGAGACTTCAGTGTGCGCGATATGTCTACTTCTGAAGAAAATCGTGGCAAATACCTTGCCTTTACCGAGGAGGGCACGGCACCGGTTGAACATCTTAAAAAATTAGTAGAAGCAGGGTTAACCTATTTCCATATCCTTCCGGCAAATGACATTGCAACTATTGATGAGGACCCAAGCAACATTGTTGATTTGTACGATACAGTGGGCAAGCTTTGTCGTTTAAATAGCAGTGCTGCGGTATGTGAAGAAGAAAGTGCTGATGCATTGCTAATTGACGTTTACAACGGTTACGACCCTTTATCTCAAGCGGGTAAAGCTCAGCAGTTGACTAATGATTTACGCAATCTAGATACATTCAACTGGGGCTATGATCCTCATCACTTTAACGCGCCGGAAGGCAGCTATGCGTCGAGTGCAGAGGGTGTAGAACGCATTGTAGAAATGCGCGCTATGATTCAAGCGCTTCATGAAATGGGCCTTCGTGTTGCACTTGATGTGGTTTATAACCATACCAATGCATCTGGTGTTTTCAGTAAGTCTGTTCTAGATAAAGCTGTACCTGGGTATTACCACCGCTATGAAGTAGATAGCGGGGCGATTGTTCGCGAAACTTGCTGTGATGATACAGAGCCACGTAATGTCATGATGGAAAAGTTCATGGAAGACTCATTGCTTATGTGGACTGAACACTACAAGTACGATTCTTTCCGTTTTGATATCATGAGCCAGGCAACTAAAGATACCATGGTACGCCTTCGTGATGCTGTTCAAGCTATTGACGAAGATAATTACTTTTATGGCGAGGGTTGGACCAAAATAGACCGCGGTTACGAACAAGCCAGTCAGCTTAATATGGCTGGTACTGAAATTGGCACTTATAACGACCGCATTCGTGAAGCTATTCGTCAGGGCGCGATATTCAGACCCGAAGATGATGGGCTGTTAAGTGCACAAGACCGTGTGAAGATGGGCATGATTGGTACGCTTAAAGACTATGTATTGGAGAGCTCTTCAGGCAGTGCTGGTGCGACGAGTAACTTGGGCGGCTATGCCGAAGATCCAGCAGATATTATTAACTATGTGTCTAAACACGATAATGAAACTTTGTGGGACCAATTAAACTACACACTTCCACAGGACATCACGCTGGAGCAGAGAGTACGCGCACAAAATGTGGCTATGGGTATCAACCTAGTGTCGCAAGGTATTCCGTTTTTACAAATGGGCGGCGACATGCTTCGTTCTAAATCAATGGACAGAAATACTTACGACTCTGGTGACTGGTTTAACTATGTAGACTTCACATATGAGACTAATAACTGGAATGTAGGCTTACCATTAGCACAAGACAATGAAGCCCGTTGGGAAGAAATGGGGGAGTTCATTTACAACCCTAACCGTGCAGCTTCTATGGCGGACATTATGTTTGCATCAGACGTATTTGCGGAGCTGCTTAATATTAGAATGACCAGCCCCTTATTCAGATTAACCACGGCAGAAGATATTATCGATCGTATCGGGTTTCACAATATTGGCGCCCGCCAACAGCGTGGTCTTATCGCGATGAGTATTGACGACGGTGTATCAGCTAACAGCGAAGTACCTCGTCAAGACTTAGATATGATGAACGATGCGGTGATGGTACTGGTTAACACGGGTTACGAAGAGAAATCTATCACTGTAAATACAGCAACCGGCTTTTTACTTCACGCTACACAAATGAATTCGGTTGATGCCGCGGTACGTGGTGCTACTTTTGTTGAGGGTGAAGACGGTAACGGTACCTTTACTGTACCTGCACTTACTATTGCCGTGTTCGTTAAGCCACAGTCTGGCGCTCAAGGTTATGGTCTGTCTGCGTTCGCAACATCTGGCGCACCTGACGTTGTGCCTTACGGCGATACCCTTGCTTACCTTCGTGGCGACATGAACGGTTGGTCAACGGATAATGCATTTTCTTACCAAGGCGACGGTATATATACAGCTACCGCTTTACTTGAAGGTGGCGTAACTTATGGGTTTAAGTTTGCCTCTGAAGATTGGAGTACCGTGAATTTTGGTGCTGCAGATGGTGAAGATGGATCAGTGATAACAGGTGAAGAAAAAGTACTCGCACGTACGAATACCAATCTATCGTTTACACCTGATATTAGCGCGACATACCTGTTTACCATTGATGCATCAGACAGCGAAGCGCCTATTCTGATGGTAGAAAACGAAGAGCCCTACGTTGGAACGCCTGTGTATCTTCGTGGTGCAATGAATGGATGGGGGACAGACGAGGAGTTCTCTTACCAGGGTGGGCGTATCTATACCTTTGCTCGAGATATTAAGCCTGGAATGTACGAGTTCAAAGTTGCGTCTGAAGACTGGAGTACAGTCAACTTTGGTGCTTTGTCTGCCGACGATGCCGATCGTAACTTAGCGCCAGGTCAAACTCTTGGGCTAGGTGCGACTAACGATAACCTTGTTCTAAACATTGAAACAGCTGACCGCTATGTGTTCGTATTTAACGTAACTGATTTAGATGCGCCAACCATTGGTGTATTTAAAGAAGCGTTCTGGGGAGACACCCAAGTTTATATCCGCGGTGGCATGAATGGCTGGGGAGCAGTCGATATGTTTGAATATCAAGGGGAAGGTGTTTATACCGCCGACATTGAACTGAGCGCAGGTAGCATTGAATTCAAAGTTGCCTCTGAAGATTGGTCAACGGTAAACCTTGGTAATCCTAATGATGCTGCGAGTAATATCGTCACGCCTGGCGAGCCTAAAACTTTGGGAGCAAGCAATAACAATTTGATGATTGAAATAGCTGAATCTGGTCTGTATGAGTTTAAGGTTGCCGGGCCCGATGGTAATGCCCCCATGTTGACAGTAACGATGAAATAAATACTCATCAGAAAGTTTAGTTAACGTCTAAGCGTTAACAATTTAAAAACCGCGACCTTGTT
>NZ_JAZETN010000020.1:0-57386 GCF_036864475.1 Alteromonas sp. S005
TTTTCTTGCTTAAAGTAAATGCGGTAGAATGGTTAGCATATCTACATAACTAATGTTTCCACTCATGATCTAATAAGACAACTTCATCGTTTTCAGATTTAATTTCTTTACGGGACTCAGTGCCATTTTCTGCAACAAGATAAAATTCATAAATCGTGATATCAGTTCCGTATTGCTTGCTTTCAATGATACGCCTAACTTGATCTGAGTTTTCCTGCTTCTTGATAAGCATTTTTACACCGGAAGGTAAATCTTCCATAGTCATATCCCGCTGCACTTCAACAATTTTCCACTGCTCGCCATCTTGCAGCATATCAAATTCTATTTCATTTCCCTTTTCGTCTTTACCTTCTACATCAAGATATACATGATCGTATTTGTATTTTTTCTCAACTTCTTGTAATGCAAAGTTAGGAGCAATACTCTTTATTGCCGTTAACGCGGAAGTAGGAACAGCATCGATGGATATCGCTTCTTTTTTGTTTAGCGTTGCGCCTATCTTGCCATTGTCACTGTTCACCGCAGGTCTTTGTGTGACGAGGTTAGCTTTGAAGGTTTCAGTAGGTTCGCTACTTTTCCCTACCGTTAATTTGGAAAACGCGACTTGTACATAGTCACCATTTTTCTTATCTTCTTCCCAGTTTCCTGTACCCATACATGCGGCGTACCAAAAGCCGTCATCATCTTTAGTACTGCATTGGTTGTAGGCGCCTGCTTTAAAATAATTCCAATCAAGCGTATAGCCGTAAGGATGATCGTGCTGGTCCAACTCATCATAGGCATTGAGTCCGTTGGCAAGATTGATTGCATAATTCACGGTTTTGTGTTTGTCTGATTTGAAGCTTAGGTACATCACATCACCGTGAACGTTCACTTCATAACTAAAGCTCTCGTTTAGTTTAATACCCTCGCTACCCGGGTTTTCTGGGTCGGTCCATAAATTTCCCCAAACTGGATAAGCAATATCAGTACGGTTTTTATCATTCTTGGGCAAGTTACGCTCGTAAGTCCAGAATACAGACCCTGTTTCATGCTGTGGCCACTTTTTATAATAAATCTTGAGTGGTTCATTCCCCCAACCAAACCCTTTGACCTTTTTCTTCCATTTACTGGCGTGTATTTGACCCACTACCACAGAAAAAGCCGGCGCTTTGTCGGGATATTTTGCTCTGGTAGCAACGTGCTGCACTTTAAGCGTGGCGTTTAATTTTCCGCCTACTTGCGCAAAGCGATCTGAAATAGGGTTGCTCGCGACAGTAAAGTTATTCTTGGGGGAGTGAGTTTTTATACGAGTGTTAGAACCGCGAAGCATGTGTCGAAGTTCGCTACGGGTATTAGATGAATTTTGAGTGGTTAGCGCTTTATTGGGCGCAGCAAATACCATATCGCCTTCATCGTCAACATAGAAAAAGTCTTGGTGCTCAAAGCTCTGAATATCTTTTACGGATATTTCGTCAACTTTCCCATTATTGTCTTTATCTGTAGGGATTGTAATTTTCCATTCGCTTAAATCAAACTTTTCTGCTGGAAGTGTCTCAGCATTTGCAAGACCACAAGCGAAAATAAATGGCAGAGTCGCGAAGGTGGGTTTTGCCCAATCGATTATAGAAACGTTAAACGTGGAAAAGGTGGTAGGCCTCGTTTTTGTTTTAGACATTTAAACCTCTAGGTAGACAATCGCTTACCAATATAAGTAATGCTTAGGTTAATGCTATTGGTAAGTCCGATTTTCAATTGGTAACTTTTAATGTAATGCCAATTTATCATTCTTGTAAACCAATTGCAAAATGTTATCAAGTCGTTAATTTACATAGGTATAGAGGCTTCAATGATTATGTGAATCTTCTTCCTTATAAAAAAATGATTGTTTTTTATACTAGCGTCAGTGTTGGCTTTAGCTTGCTGTGCAAGAAACAACCTTTTTGGTAATACCAAATATTCGAAGGGCAATATATTCTCAAACCCTAAACTTATCGAGTCACGCGAAGCTGAGTAATGCAGCAGGTTTCAATTCTTGGGTGACAAGGAACACAGTGAAAATTTTCTTTTAGAGTGTGTAGAAAATTCCAACCATGCGCTCTGATGTAGTACGTTTCATTTATATCCTTCTGATTTTAAAAGTAAAAAGTTGTTGGTATAGAAACTGCTTCCATTAACAGTAAATACAGGTTTTTTCAGCGAGCTTTTAGCTGTTAGGTCAACGCCGGGGGCGTCAATGTGGCCCAAATAACCAACAGCCGATGAAATCTTTTTTCAAGATTTATTTCGTTATCAGAATTATGAGCAGTTCTACAATGCTCAAGGAGTGAGACATGAACGTTTTAAAGTGGGTTTTTTCAGGAATTGTTGTATCAGTAATAATTGTTCTAGTGGGTATGTTCGGGCAGGGTAAGCTTTCAGTTAGCCAAGCAACGGCCGATGACGCAGAACGTATTGTGCACGCCGATATTGTTAAGGTTGAACAGACCTTATCACTTGTAGAGTTTGATTTATCCAAAAAGGCGCATTTGCTTAGAAAAACACGCTTAGATTTCTATGTTAAGCAGGCAAAACAAGCCGATTTAAGAGGTTGGAAGTTTAAACGTGACGAGTTCGTTGAACGGGCTGAAAACATCATAAGCCACCATCTTACGCAATATGCGAACGATATTGCTCAAGAGACAGAGACCTACACTGCACAGGCAATCTAGTCTAAACAGTATTAACGAAAACGCCCCTTACATCATAAAGGTGTAAGGGGCGTTTTTGGTTTCCAAACCCATTCAAATTTCGGGCAAAAAAAAGCGAAGCTTAAGCTTCGCTTTCATTATTCGTTTTAGGCTATTCAACTTCTACAATTTTCAAAGTGTTAGTTGCGCCTACCTTTTCCATTTCATCGCCATAGGTGAGGATGATGCTGTCACCGCTTTTCACTAGACCTTTGTCTTTTAGTGAAGCAATAACATCGTACTTTAATTTGCCCGGTTCGCTGTCAGACGAGTCAAAGTAAACGGGCTTCACACCACGACACAATGCCATTGTATTAAGCGTAGACTCGTGACGAGACATAGCAATTATTGGAAGTGATGTAGTAATACGAGACATCAATGTTGGCGTAGTACCACTCTCTGTTAAGCCGACAATCGCTTTAACGCTTGGCAGGTGATTCGCTGCATACACAGCAGAGAGTGCAATTGACTCGCTCGTTGATGAAAACTTCTGATCCATGCGGTGCTTAGAAATTTTGACGCTTGGATGGGTTTCAGCACCTTCACAAACACGGGCCATGGCTGCAACTGTCTCGATAGGGAAGTTACCCGCAGCGGTTTCAGCTGAAAGCATAACTGCATCGGTTCCATCAAGTACAGCGTTCGCCACGTCCATAACTTCAGCACGTGTCGGCATAGGGCTATCAATCATCGACTCCATCATTTGAGTCGCAGTAATAACAACCTTGTTTAATTGGCGAGAACGAGCGATAAGCTTTTTCTGAACGCCAACAAGTTCGGCGTCTCCAATTTCTACACCTAAATCACCGCGAGCTACCATTACAGCATCAGAGGCTACGATAATATCGTCCATGGCTTCGTCAGAAGCTACGGTTTCAGCACGTTCAACCTTTGCGCAAATTTTTGCGTAACAGCCAGCTGCTTCGGCAAGTTCTCGTGCATAGTTTAGATCTGCACCGCTTCGTGGAAATGACACTGCAAGGTAATCAACGCCGATTTTTGCCGCAGTTTTAATGTCTTCTTTATCTTTGTCAGTAAGCGCATCTGCCGAAAGACCACCGCCTTGACGGTTAATGCCTTTGTTGTTTGAAAGTTTACCACCAACGGTTACTTCAGTAACCACTTTACGCCCTTCAACACCCGTCACGCGAAGCTGAATGCGACCGTCGTCAAGAAGAAGAATATCCCCAGCAGATACGTCGTCAGGAAGCGCTTTGTAATCAATGCCTACCTGATCGATATCGCCTTCGTCGCGACCTAGCTCAGCGTCTAAGATAAATTTAGCGCCGACTTCTAATTGAACTGCTCCCTCAGCGAAACGGGCAACACGAATTTTAGGGCCTTGAAGATCACCTAAAATAGCTACGTATTTACCTAAGTTCTTTGCAGCCTGACGAACGCGCTTAGCACGTTCGATGTGGTCTTCAGCCTGCCCGTGTGAAAAGTTCATTCGCACTGTATTCGCGCCCGCTGCTATTAGCGCCTGAATTTTCTCAAGTGAGTCTGTTGAAGGTCCTAGGGTGGCAAGAATTTTAGTTCTTCTGGTCATGTGATTCCGTCGCTGTTTCTAAGTTAGAAAAGACAAAGAGTGTTAGGCGCTGAATAGTATTTCAACGCCTGTAATCGCTTTACGTAATTTTATTACAGAATAATAGTTGAATTTGACAATAATGTGAATGAAATAAACAAAAACGCCTAACTGGCTCGACCAGTTAGGCGCTCTTCTGGATTCATTCGCCGATAATTGCTACGGCAACAATTCTTACTGTGATCAAAGTAGCGGTAACTTAATCGCCACGTTTTTCGTATCGTGAACCACGCAGCGTGTCTTTAACACGCTTGAGGTTTTCTCTGAACTTATTACCGCGGCGCAGTGTGAACCCGGTAGCAAGGACGTCGATAAGCGTTAGCTGTGCTATTCGAGAGGCCATAGGCATATACATGTCGGTATCTTCCGGCACTTCTAACGACAATACATAGCTGCACTCTTGAGCGAGAGGGCTATCCGCTGACGTTATGCCCACAACCGTTGCGTCATTCATCCGAGCGATTTGAGCTATCTCAACCAAACTTTTGGTACGACCAGTGTGGCTTATCAAAACCACTACATCACCGGCTGAACAATTCATGCAGCTCATGCGCTGCATAAGTATGTCTTCAAAGTAGACCACAGGCACATTGAATCGGAAAAACTTGTTGAGTGCATCGTGAGCAACAGATGCAGAGGCACCTAAACCGAAAAATGAAATTTTCTGAGCCTGGGTGAGTAGGTCAACTACGCGATTAACTACATTGACGTTGACCGACTGACGGGCAACTTCAAGCGATGCCATAGTAGATTCAAAAATCTTATTCGTATACTCGTCTGGACTGTCGTTTTCATCTACGTGACGATTAACATATGGCGTGCCGTTGGCTAAGCTTTGCGCTAAATGGAGTTTAAAGTCTGGAAATCCTTTTGTATCAAGCCTACGACAGAATCGATTAACAGTGGGCTCACTAACATCCGACATTTTAGCGAGGGTTGCTATACTCGAATGAATGGCTGTTTGTGGATTAGCTAAAATTACTTCAGCTACCTTTTTTTCAGATTTACTGAACGCCGCTTGGTTTTGTGTGATTTTTTCTAAAATGTTCATACAGATATAGCAATTACTTAGCATAAATTATTGTAAGGTACATCTGTAATAGTACCCAATGTGACGTCTGTGACAAGAAAAATGTAATTTTTTGACAAAATTTGTTGTCTCCAACAGGTGAAGTCAGGGTAAACTGAGGGAAATAGTAAAGATTTAGATCCTATAGTTGGTTCAAGTTGTAATTTTACTACATTTGGTGTTAACTATACGGTAAAAATAGTCGTTAGTGTTGTAAACAACTGTACAATACGCCGCGCACACATACATTTAAAAGGTCGACGAATATGGTATTGGATAATTCCTACGAGCCCTGTGATTTTGTACTTTTTGGTACGCTGGGAGATCTTTCACGACGCAAGTTATTGCCTTCTTTATATCAGTTAGAAAAAGCTAACTTGATGCACCCTGAAACTACTATTGTTGGTGTGGCGCGTCAGGAAATGGAACTAGACACTTATATAGAAGAAGTTCACGCTAATCTTGTTAAGTTTGGTGAAAAGGACTTATGTGAAGCTACATGGGAAAAAATGAAAGCGCGTTTGCATTACGCGTGCGTAGACATGAAAGATGTCGAAAGCTATTGCGTATTAGACGACCACGTTGACCCAACTCGTACTATGGTGTGCTACTTAGCTACACCACCTGCTATCTATGGCGACATTTGTCGTGGCTTACATAGCTGCAAAATTATCGATTCAAGCGTTCGCGTAGTGCTTGAAAAGCCAATCGGTCATGATTTGGAATCGTCAAAAGTTATCAACGAACAAGTTGCTGAATACTTCGACGAAAAACAAATATATCGTATTGACCATTACCTAGGTAAAGAGACCGTTCTTAACTTAGTGTCGCTTCGTTTTGCCAACTCTATTTTTGCTACAAACTGGGATCACAACTGTATTGACCACGTTCAAATTTCAGTTGCTGAGTCAGTAGGTATTGAAGGGCGTTGGGGTTATTTTGACGACGCGGGACAAATGCGTGACATGGTGCAAAACCACCTGCTACAAATTCTAAGCTTGGTCGCGATGGAACCACCAACAACCCTAGATGCCGATAGTATTCGTGATGAAAAGCTTAAAGTGCTAAAAGCGCTTCGCCCTATCAACTCGTTTAATATTAACGAAAGCACGGTACGCGGTCAGTACACGTCTGGTTTTGTTAAAGGTGAAGAAGTGCCTGGGTACCTTGAAGAAGAAGGTGCGAATACGCAGAGTAAAACTGAGACCTTTATCGCTATTAAAGCGGAAATTGATAACTGGCGTTGGGCTGGCGTGCCATTCTACCTACGCACAGGTAAACGCATGCCAACTAAAGTGAGTGAAGTTGTTATTTACTTCAAGCGCCAACCGCACAACCTATTCGGTGATAGCTTTAAAAATCTTCCACCGAACAAATTGGTTATTCGTCTACAGCCCGACGAAGGCGTAGAAATCACCGTAATGAACAAAGTACCAGGTTTAACTAGCTCAGGTTCAATGGACCTACAAAAATCTAAGCTTAACTTAAGCTTCTCGGAAGCGTTTGCTGACGAGCGTATACCTGATGCTTACGAAAAACTACTGCTTGAGGTAATGCTTGGAAACCAGGCGCTATTTGTTCGTCGAGACGAAATTGAACAAGCTTGGACTTGGGTAGATTCAATTCTCGAAGCGTGGAAGCAATCAAGCGAGCCACCTGAGCCGTATCAAGCAGGTACGTGGGGGCCGGTAGACTCTATCGGTCTTCTAGCCCGCGAAAATCGCAGTTGGTACGAAAGCAAAACAGGGAAGAAAAAGTAATATGGCGTTAACGACTCTATCATTTGAAACACCTGACGCGCTTACCGATGCATTTGCACAAGATTTGGTAAGCATTCTTAAAACAGGTATCAAGACCCGTGGCCGCGCATCTCTTGTAGTTAGTGGTGGGCGTACACCGCTAGCGCTTTTCAAGCAGTTAAGCGAGACCGACCTTGAGTGGGATAAGGTTGATATTACCCTTGCTGACGAGCGCTGGGTTGAAGAGAGCCATGAGGCGAGTAATACCAGCCTAGTTAAAAATAATCTAATTCAAAATAAAGCCGCAGCAGCTCGTTTTATCGAACTTAAAAGCGATGTTGACGATGCAAACGAAGGGGTAAATGCAGCCGAGTCTAATTTGGCTAGCATGTCACAGCCTTTTGACGCATTGATTCTTGGCATGGGGGAAGACGGGCACACTGCATCGCTTTTCCCTTGTTCTGAGCAAGTACTTGACGGCTTAGATATGAGCAGCGGCAGAACCTGCATTGCTGTTCAACCTACAACAGCACCTCATCAACGTATTTCATTAACGCTACCTGCGTTACTCAATAGCCGAAATATCTTTTTACACCTAACGGGTGAAAAGAAAAAGCAAGTGCTCTTAGACGCTATTGAAAATGCTACCGAAGCGCAAAAGCCCATCACTGCCGTTGTGAATAGAGCACCGGTCACTCTGATGTGGGCGCCATAGGAGACACCAATGAATCCAAAAATTGCTGAAGTTACGCAAAGAATTATCGAGCGTAGTAAAGAAACGCGTAAAGCGTATTTAGAAAAGGTTGAAGCTGCACGTCGTCAAGGGCCACACCGTGGTGTTTTGTCGTGCGGTAACTTGGCTCACGGCTTTGCCGCATGTGGTACAAGTGAAAAGGCTGACCTTCGTTCCATGACGAAAGCCAACGTTGCTATCGTGTCAGCATACAACGATATGCTTTCTGCTCACCAGCCTTATGAAACTTACCCAGCGCTAATCCGCGAAGCGGTAAAAGAAGTGGGAAGTGTAGCGCAGTTTGCTGGTGGTGTACCTGCAATGTGTGATGGTGTGACGCAAGGCCAGTCTGGTATGGACTTAAGCCTGATGAGCCGTGACAACATCGCTCAGGGCGCAGCTATTGCTCTGTCACATAACATGTTTGATAGCACCCTGATGCTGGGTATTTGCGATAAAATCGTACCTGGACTTCTGATGGGCGCCCTTACGTTTGGTCACTTGCCAACGGTATTCGTTCCAGCCGGTCCGATGCCATCAGGCTTACCAAACAAAGAAAAAGCCCGTGTACGCCAAGAATTTGCTGAAGGCAAAGTTGGTCGCGACGCATTGCTTGAAGCCGAATCTCAGTCTTATCACTCTGCTGGTACTTGTACTTTCTACGGTACAGCTAATTCAAATCAGCTTGTGGTTGAAATGATGGGCTTACACTTGCCGGGCTCTTCGTTTGTTAACCCTGGTACGCCACTGCGTGATGCGCTCACAAAAGCCGCTGCGATTCAAGCAACTCGCCTCACTGACCTTGGCGACAACTACACGCCAATTGCTCACATTGTAGATGCTAAAGCCATAGTGAACGGTCTTGTAGGTCTGCTTGCAACGGGTGGTTCGACCAACCATACGATGCACCTTATCGCCGTTGCGCGCGCTGCCGGTTACATCGTAAATTGGGATGACTTTTCAGACATTTCTAATGCTGTACCTCTACTTACTCGCATTTATCCTAATGGCTCAGCCGACATTAACCACTTTGTTGCCGCAGGCGGTATGTCGCTGCTTATCAAGCAGCTGCTTGACGCGGGTCTGCTTCACAACGATGTGAAAACAATCGTTGGTGACGGTCTAGAACTATACACCAAAGAACCAGTGTTAAAAGACGGCCAGCTAGAGTGGCGTGATGGTCCAACTGAATCTCTGGATAAAGAGGTACTGGCAACCGTTGAAGCGCCATTTAAACCTGACGGTGGTTTGAGCGTGCTTGACGGTAACTTAGGCCGCGGCGTAATCAAAACGTCTGCCCTTCGTACGCCGCACTGCACTATCAAAGCGCCAGCGGTGGTGTTTGAAGATCAGTTTGAACTGGATGACGCGTTCAAATCTGGCAAGCTAGATAAAGACTGTATTGTTGTTGTTCGCTTCCAAGGTCCATCGGCCATTGGTATGCCAGAGCTTCACCGCTTAACGCCGCCACTAGGGGTGCTCCAAGACCGAGGTTTTAAAGTAGCGCTTGTCACTGACGGCCGTATGTCGGGTGCATCAGGTAAAGTTCCTGCTGCTATCCACGTGACACCAGAAGCCTATAAGGGCGGTCTACTTGCTAAAGTGCAAGAAGGCGACATTGTTGAACTTAATACCGAAACTGGTGCGCTTACCTTGCATGTTGATGAAGCAACACTTGCCGCTCGTGAACCTGCGCCAGCAAACTTGGCAAAGCATCATGTTGGTATGGGGCGTGAAATGTTCGCGGGTATGCGTGCCATACTTACTGGTGCAGAAGAAGGGGCGTGTTCGCTGTTTTACACGCAGGAGCAAGCATAATGAGCCAGAAGTTTGTGGCTGATGTCGGTGGTACCAATATTCGTGTTGCGAGAGTAACCGAGTCAGGCGTTACTGACATCAAAAAATACATTTGTAATGACTTTGCTAGCATCGATCTAGCGATTACTCAGTATTTTGCGGATATGCCAGAGCACAACTTTACCCAAGGTTGCATTGCAATTGCTTGCCCAGTTCTTGGTGACCAGGTTGTAATGACCAATCACAGCTGGGCGTTTTCTCAAAACGCTTTGCAGGCTCAGCTTAAACTAGACGCATTGTTCGTTATCAACGACTTTACTGCTGTAGCACATTCATTGCCTGTGTTAGGTAAAGACCAAGTAGTCCAAATCGGTGAAGGTACGGCCAAAGAAAACGGCAATATTGCGGTGTTTGGCCCAGGCACAGGCCTTGGTGTTGAACATATCACAATGACCTCAACAGGTTGGCAAACATTAGACGGTGAGGGTGGTCATGTAGACTTCGCTCCCGTTGATGAAACAGATGTTGTGGTTTGGCGTCATTTGCAAACGACATTAGGGCGTGCTTCTGCTGAAGAAGTCATGTCTGGACGTGGCTTGCACAATATCTACACTGCGCTAGCGAAAGAAGCATCTGCCCCTGTAGCTTTTACTGAGCCTGCACAAATTACTGAAGCGGCGTTAAACAGAACTTGTGAGTTGGCCGAAGCAACATTGACTCAGTTCTGTCGAATTATGGGTAGCTTTGCAGGTAATCTTGCGCTGAACATGGCCACTACTGGCGGTATCTTTATTGGTGGCGGTATTGCAAACCGTTTCCCTGAGTTTATTCAAAACAGCGATTTCAGAGCTCGTTTTGAAGCGAAAGGGCAAATGAAGCATTACGTAAAAGACATTCCCACCTATCTCATTGCAGAGCCTGATCACGGTTTATTAGGTGCGGCTGCATATCTGAATCAAAATACAGCGAGCTAAATTATGACATCGAAATGGAAAACCTCACCAGAGGAAATTTTTGCGGCCGGCCCAGTTGTACCTGTATTGGTTATCAACGACGTAGAAAAAGCGGTACCTCTGGCAAAAGCGCTAATGGAAGGTGGAATTAAAGTTTTAGAAGTAACTTTACGTACACCTGCAGCAATTGACGTAATTAAGCGAATTGCTGACGAAGTACCAGACTCGTTAATTGGTGCGGGAACAGTAACCAACGCACAACAACTAAAAGCAGTTGTAGAAGCGGGCGCTAAGTTTGCTATCAGCCCAGGCATGACGGCAGACCTACTAAAAGCGGGTATGGATTCCGATATTCCACTTATTCCAGGTATTTCGTCAACGTCTGACCTAATGAAGGGTAAAGATGCGGGTTACACCCACATGAAATTCTTCCCTGCAGAAGCGTCAGGTGGCGTTAAGGCTATTAAATCTATCAGCGGTCCTTTCCCTGATGTAACTTTCTGCCCAACAGGCGGTATTGGTCCAAATAACTACAATGACTATCTAGCACTAAAGAATGTTAAGTGCGTAGGTGGTTCTTGGTTAGCACCGGATGACGCTATTGAATCTGGCGACTGGGCGCGCATTACACAATTGGCTAAAGAAGCCGTTGCAGGCGCTAAGCAGTAATAATTGTTTAACGCCATAGTAAAAAACCTGCCAATTGGCAGGTTTTTTTTAACACGCTGTGACTATTTGATATTGCTAGCATGTTTAACGCTTTCGAGAACCCGCTGATATGGATGCGGGTTCATCTAAGTGTGCGTTTATAGTTTATACAGGTACGATAGTTTGTCTAAGGATGTGACAATCGCCAGGCGCTAACGTTTTGCCCTGTGTTAACGACGTCTCTACACACAGCATGTGTTTGTAACCAAATGGATCCATGTCTGAAATTGACGCTGCACCTTGCCATGGGTTCCACACTACAAGTGAGTCGTTGCCCTGTGAAATAACCTCAGTATATCCGCTACCGTTTACCTCAACTACAGCTGTTTTAATTGGCGATAGATGGATGCGGTCTGTTTCACCGGTAATGGTGTAGGGAGATGGCGTAGGCTTTACCGCCCAATCGTCAAGCTTGTCTTTGTATTCGCCCTCAATTCCCTTTATCACTGTCTGCTGGATATTATCGACATGAAAATAAGTGTGCAAAGCACAGTTAAAGTCAAATGCCGCAACTCCTGTATTTTCAGTAATTAGAGATACGTCCATGGTTTCGCCTATAGCAATAACCATAGTTACAGAGCAGTCGTTCTCAAAACCTTCAGCACGAGTAAAGCTTGGTGAAAGAGTTACAGTTGTTCCGTTTTCCGTTTCTTCTGAGCTTATCAGCTTCCATACTTGGTTTCTTAAAAAGCCATGAGAGGGCAGTGCGCCTTTCTCGCGACCGTGGTCATCGCTAAACCAAGGCCAACACACTGGAATCCCCCCGCGAATTGGACGCTCGCCGTTTAAATAAGCATGTGGACTTACCCAAAGGCGTTCTTTGTTGTCACTTTTAGGGGCAAAAGACAAAATATGGCCGCCAAATAAGCTTATACGCGCAGTGGCGAAAGCGTTATCCACGTCTAAAAAGGTAAGACCATTAGACTCGCTAACGGTAACGGAGCTAACAGGTGGCATAAGTCCTCCTTGGACCGAATACAAATATTGCAAGAAAAGCGACGTGAAAGCATTTATCGCTGGAAAACCGCTTTTATATAAAACGACTAAAAACAAAAAAGGTGCAAACATAATGTTCGCACCTTTAGATTAACTCAACTTTATAACAAATAGTTTAACTATTTGTTTTAAATTTTGTTTATCACTTAGAAATATGAGCAACTAGGTCCAGAACCTTGTTTGAGTAACCCCATTCGTTGTCGTACCAAGATACAAGCTTAACGAATGTGTCAGTAAGCGCGATACCTGCAGTCGCGTCGAATACAGAAGTGCGAGCGTCGCCTAAGAAATCATTTGATACAACTGCATCTTCAGTGTAACCCATGATACCTTTCAGTTCGCCTTCTGAAGCTTCTTTCATTGCAGCACAGATTTCATCGTAGCTAGCAGCCTTTGCTAGATTAACCGTAAGATCAACAACTGAAACGTTAGGTGTAGGTACACGGAAAGCCATACCTGTTAGTTTACCGTTAAGTTCAGGAATTACTTTACCTACTGCTTTGGCAGCACCGGTTGACGATGGGATGATGTTTTGGCCCGCGCCACGGCCACCACGCCAGTCTTTCATTGAAGGACCGTCTACGGTTTTTTGCGTTGCTGTAGTAGCGTGAACGGTTGTCATTAGACCGTCTACAATACCAAACTTGTCGTTTAGCACTTTTGCAAGTGGAGCAAGACAGTTAGTAGTACAAGACGCGTTAGAAACGATAGTTTCACCAGCGTAGCTTTCTTGGTTTACGCCCATTACGAACATTGGCGTGTCGTCTTTTGATGGCGCAGACATAACGACTTTCTTCGCACCTGCTTCAATGTGCTTCGCCGCAGTTTCTTTAGTTAAGAATAGACCTGTTGATTCAACAACAACGTCAACATTTACTTCATCCCACTTAAGCGCAGCTGGGTCTCTTTCTGAAGTAATACGGATAGTTTTGCCGTTTACAACTAGACTATCGTTATCTACTGTAACTTCACCGTCGAAAAGACCGTGTGTAGAGTCGTATTTCAAAAGATAAGCAATGTAGTCTGTGTCTAGCAAGTCGTTAATAGCCACAACTTCAATGTCGTTGCGTTCTGCAGCTGCACGCATTACTAGGCGACCAATACGGCCAAAACCATTGATACCGATGCGAATTGTCATAACGTACCCCGATTGTTCAAATAAAATGAAAATAAATTACGTAAAGTATGGATCAAAATGCCATAATTAGCAAAATAAAAAGCTAAAGTGTTGCAAAATTACGAATAAGTGCTATTGCAATCGTATTCACATATCGCGAAGCCCTTGTTTCTAGAATAATGTTAAAAATTTGTTTGCAGACGCACTTTGCACCTTTGGCCTATGCGTCTTTCACCGAATAACAGGAACGACACACCATGACACAACAACTTCTGCAACAACTGGTTGAAATGCGGGGAATTGAAACCCAATACGTCGACGCATGGGGAAAACCAGCAACCATCGCAGAATCAAGCAAAGCGAAACTGCTAAACACGCTTGGCTATGACACCAGCAGTGATGAAAAAATTCAGTCACAAATAACGCAAGACATTAAATCGGTATGGTTGTCGCCTTTAAATCCTGTTCAGGTTGTACGAAATACCCAAGAAATTAATTTAGCTGTTCGTTTACCTATCGAGTTGGTTAACGATGACCACACGCTTACCGTAACATGTGAAAATGGTGACGTACTCACCCATCAGTTTACGCCAGTAGATCAAGAAATGACGACAATGGCGCATATCGATGATGTAGAGTTTCATGAGTACGTAGTAACACTGCCTTTGGATTTGCCACTCGGTTATCACGATGTAGCCTTAAGCGCTGATGACGATGAGTTTGCGCGTTCTCGCTTAATTGTGGCACCAGAAGCGTGCTACACGCCAAACGAAATTAAAGAAGGCAAAAAAATATGGGGCTTAAGCGTTCAACTTTACTGCGTTCGCAGCGAAAAGAACTGGGGGATTGGTGATTTTTCTGATTTAGCACTGCTTATTGAAAAAGCCGCTGGCGTTGGTGCAGACTTTATCGGACTGAATCCTATTCATGCGCTTTACCCTGCAAATCCTAACGCGTGCTCGCCTTACGGACCAAGCTCTCGTCGCTGGTTAAACTATTTATATATCGATGTAACTGCTATCGACGGCTACGACGATGCATCAGTGCAAGCGGTAGTTAACAGTGATGAGTTTAAAGCTACGCTTGAACATGCTCGTAACGTTGAGCATGTAGACTACGAAGCTGTAGCCCATGTGAAATTGGCCGCGCTTAAAGCGGTATTTGATGTTTATGATGCTCAATATCTTCGTAAAAACACCAAGCAAAACAAAGCGTTTAAAGCTTTTATAGAAGCGGGCGGTGAAAGCTTAGATATGCTAGCGGTGTACGACGCCTTGCAATCGCACCTAAAAGCTGAAGGCAAAGAGAGCTGGGGATGGCCGGTATTCCCTCAAGAATACAAAGACTATCACAACCCAGCCGTTGCCAAGTTTAAGAGTGCAAACGAACAAGACGTTAAATTTTACTTGTTCTTACAGTGGATTGCCGCCCAACAGCTTGAAGCAGCAAGTAATAAAGCAACCGATGCCGGCATGACTATTGGTCTTTATCGCGACCTTGCTGTTGGCGTGAGTGAAGGCAGTGCCGAGATTTGGGGTAACAAAGACCTGTACTGCACAGGGGCAAGTGTAGGTGCTCCACCAGATATTTTGGGCCCACTTGGCCAAAACTGGGGCCTACCGCCTATGGACCCTCGCAAGCTTTACGAACAGGCCTATCAGCCAATTATTGATTTGTTTGCTTCGAACATGGCCTCTTCTGGTTCTCTGCGTATCGACCACGTTATGGCGTTACTCCGCCTGTGGTGGGTAGTAAAAGGCGACCACGCGAAAGAGGGGGGCTATGTTTATTACCCAGTCGATGACTTGCTCGGTATCCTAGCGCTAGAAAGTCATCGTAATGAAAGTTTGGTTATTGGTGAAGACTTAGGCACCGTACCTGAAGAAATTCGAAGCAAGCTCGCCGACAATGGCGTGTACTCATACCGCGTATTTTTCTTCGAACAAGCAGAAGACGGCGGTTTCTTCTCACCTAGCCATTATCCTGTTCAATCGATGTCGACCTTGACTACTCACGATATGCCAACGCTGATTGGTTACTGGCACTGTTTAGATTTAGAGTTGGGTAAAGAAATAGGGTTATATCCAACAGAAGAAATTCTTCAAACGCTTTATGCGGATCGTCATGAAAATAAACAAGCGATTCTTAATACTTTGCACGGACACGGCTCAATTGGCGACAATGTAGGTCGCGATGTGAATCACACGGGAATGAATCGCGATTTAAATAACGGTATGCAGGTGCATATGGCAGGTGGTTCCAGTGCGCTGTTAAGCCTTCAGTTAGAAGACTGGTTAGAAATGGATAAGCCGGTGAACATCCCCGGTACATTTGATGAGTACCCAAATTGGCGTAGAAAACTAACGGAGAATATCGAGTCGATGTTTGATAGACATGATATAAATGAGTTAGCGACTAAACTTACTCACGCCAGAAAGCAAGCAAGTCAAGGTTAATTACTATTATCAAATAAAGGTAATAGTATGTTGCCTGGGTAACTTAAACGAGTAAGATAGAGTATCAGTACGGTACTAGACAGAGCTTAAATGTGGTCAACGCATTTAAGCTCACAATTCAACCCGCTGCCATGCGGGTTTTTACTAGGAGTAGCGAATGCAATTAGCGCAGCAGTTTGAACAGGTATTATGTTCACAGCCGTTTTCCCATTTAGGTGTAATTACCAATAAACAAGAATCGATACTTCGCGTTTGGCACCCCAATGCCAGTGAAATAACGATTAAATGGGAGAATACAGCGCTAGCAAATCTAACCGTAACCTCCAACAATGGTCTTTTTGAAACACCTCTACCTAAAGAATATCAGGGTGAAGTTTATCGTGTTATCGCCGCAGGCTTGGACAACGATAAGGGCTATATCGATCCTTATCAATTCTCCGAGCAGGCGTATCATGCGGTACACTACATCGATAGCAAGCCTTCAAACTTGTACGAGCAAGCGGGCGCGCAACTTTTAACACTCACTTCAACACAAGGCGATGCGATAAAAGGTGTCAGGTTCTGCGTTTTCGCGCCCAATGCAAGCACGGTGTCGCTCATTGGCGATTTCAATCAGTGGGATGGCCGCACGCATCCTATGGAAAAGACCTCTATGGGATACTGGGTACTGTTTGTGCCAGAACTCGCAGAGGGAGAGCGCTACAAGTATCACATTAAAGATGCACACGGCCACGACCTTCCGCACAAGGCTGACCCACTTGGCTTTAGTGCAGAGCAGTATCCTTCTCATGCTTCGAAAATTTACAACCACAATAACTATGAGTGGAATGATAGCGCATGGATGGAAAAGCGAAAGGGGAACAAATACAACAGCCCAATGAGCATTTATGAAGTGCACCTTGGCTCTTGGAAGCGCCCGGGTATTGAAACTGATGCGCGCTACCTTACTTATAAAGCGCTGGCCGATGACTTAATAAGTTACGTCAGCGATATGGGTTACACTCACGTTGAATTGTTGCCTATTTCCGAGTTTCCTTTCGACGGTTCGTGGGGCTATCAGCCCGTGGGAATGTTCGCACCAACCAGCAGATTCGGAAACCCAGATGAATTTAAATACTTTGTTGATAAGGCTCACCAAGCAGGTATTGGCGTAATTATCGACTGGGTACCAGCGCACTTTCCTGAAGACGGCCACGGTTTAGCTAGGTTTGATGGTTCTTGTGTTTATGAATATGAAGATCCGAGAAAAGGCTGGCATCCGGATTGGAATTCTTGCATTTACGATTTCGGCAAAGACACAGTTCGTCAATTTTTAGTTGCAAACGCATTGTTTTGGCTAGACAAATTTCACGTTGACGGACTCAGGGTTGATGCAGTGGCATCCATGCTTTATCTCGACTATTCACGCAATGACGGAGAGTGGATCCCGAATGTGGATGGTGGCAACGAAAACTACGAAGCCATCAGCTTACTGAAATGGATGAATGAAGAAGTGTACAAGCACTTCCCTGACGCCATGACCATTGCCGAAGAATCAACGTCGTTTCCCAAGGTGTCTCGTCCAGTATTTGATGGTGGTTTGGGCTTTGGCTTTAAGTGGAACATGGGGTGGATGCACGACTCATTACACTACATCGCTAAAGACCCCGCCTATCGCAACTATCACCATGGCGATATTACCTTTAGCATGGTTTACGCGTTTGACGAAAACTTTGTGCTGCCTATCTCGCACGATGAAGTGGTACACGGCAAAGGCAGTATGCTGCACAAAATGCCTGGCGATGAATGGCAGCAAGCCGCTAACCTGCGTTGTTACGCAGGCTTTATGTATGGTCACCCCGGTAAGAAACTTAACTTTATGGGGAACGAGCTTGCGCAGGCACGTGAATGGAACCATGACAGTAGTTTAGACTGGTACTTGCTCGATTACGAAAAACACAAAGGCATTCAATCGCTTTATAAGGCGCTCAACCACCTCTATACGTCTACGCCAGCGCTTTACGAGCAAGACCACGAACCTGGAGGATTTGCTTGGTTGGACCACAATAATGCAGACCAGAGCGTAGTTTCATTTGTTCGTATGTCAAAAAATGCGAAGCAAAAAGTATATGTGGTATCTAATTTTACGCCTGTGCCGCGTCAGAACTTCAGAATAGGCGTAGATGATGCATGCACGCTAACGCTGGCACTAAACACTGATGATGGTGCATATTGGGGGAGTGACTACGACGTTGCTTCTACTGTAAATACGCAAACCATACCTTGGAACGAGCGTAGTCACTCTGCAGAAATCACGTTACCGCCGCTAGCCACGGTATTTTATGTTGCCAATGTGGATTAATCCGACTAGGGCGGCACGCCCTAGTGAAGAGATAAATTGAGAACGAAGTGAACGAAATTCGAGACACCGCACTAATTGTAGAAAGTGGAATGGGGAAGGCATATCCACTTGGCGCAACAGTTACACAAGATGGTTGTAATTTTGCCGTATACGCGCCCGATGCGAAGGCGGTCGTGCTGTGTTTTTTCAATAGTGACACAGAAGAGGCGGTGAGTGAGCATCCTTTGCCAGAGAAAACTGGCGATGTTTGGCACGGTCGTTACAGCGGCGTTAGCGCAGGACAATATTATGGTTATCGCGTAGAACGCGGTGAGGGAGGGTTACATGCAGTACCCACCGACAAACTGCTGATCGACCCTTATGCCAAGAAAATTAGTCGCGCAATTAAATGGGACGCAAGGCAATACAAACACGACTCTCAGTTTATGATCCCCAAATGTATAGTCATTGAACAAAATGACTATGCGCCCAGTCATGTTAGCGCGCCTGTTATCCCGAAACACAAGCGAGTAGTTTACGAAGCACATATTAAAGGGCTTACAAAACTCCATCCCGATGTACCTAAAGAACATCGTGGCAAATTTATCGGTGCTGCCCATCCGAGTGTCATCAAGCATCTCAAAGCATTAGGCATAACCACGGTGCAATTTATGCCGTTGTGTTCCTTCATGCCTGAACCATTTATTACAGAGAAGGGCTTAACCAATTATTGGGGATATAACCCGGTTAACTTCTTTGCGCCTGAACCACGCTACGGTGTGTCAGACGCCCTTGCTGAACTGAAATCTATGGTAGATGCTTATCATACAGCCGGACTGGAGGTCATTGTTGATGTGGTGTTTAACCATACAGCAGAGGCAGGCAATGGCGGCCCTATTCTTTCTTATAAGGGGTTTTGCCCTTACCAAGCTTATTTGCTAGAACAAGCTAAAAACGGAGAGTTAGTTTATTCCAACCACTCTGGCTGTGGTAACACGGTAAATACCGCGCAGCCATTTATGATGGGGCTTATTTTAGATGCTATGCGTCATTGGGTATCTGTAATTGGCGTTGACGGCTTTCGTTTTGATTTAGCAGTATGCCTGGGAAGAGAGCCACAAGAATACAACAAAAAATCTGGGCTATTAAGAGCCATTAGTAGCGACCCTGTTTTAAAAGATAAGGTGCTTCTCGCTGAACCTTGGGATATTGGGCCTGGCGGCTACCAAGTGGGTAACTTTCCTTCTCCATGGTTAGAGGTGAATGATAAATACCGCGATACGGTGCGCGCCTTCTGGCGTGGAGACGATGGCGTTACTGCGGACTTCGCTACCCGCTTAATGGGCTCACGAGATATTTTCCACAAAGGTCGGCGACATATTAGCACGTCAGTTAATAATGTGACTTATCACGATGGCTTCACGCTGCATGATATGGTCACCTACGCAGAGCGCCACAATCTTGATAATTTAGAAGAAAACCGAGATGGCCATGGGCACAACCTGTCTGCCAATTATGGTGTTGAGGGGGAAACGAATGACGAGCGAATTCTCGCTATGCGTGAGCGTCAAAAGCGTAATCTCTTTGCAACTCTGATCTTCTCGCAAGGTACACCGCATATTCTTGGTGGCGATGAATTAAGCCGCACGCAAAATGGCAATAATAATGCCTATTGTCAGGACAACCCTATTAGCTGGATGAATTGGGAATTAAACAAGCGTAAGCAAGATTTTCTTAGCTTCTGCCGGTACGTATTGCGCTTGCGTCAGTCGTCGTCACTGTTAAGCGAACTAAAGCTGCACGATGATACTTTTACGCTATCAAGAAACGTTAAAGAAATTAATTGGTATAAGCCCGATGGTTCGGACAAAGCGTCAGAAGATTGGAATGCACACCACAACAAAGCATTTGGCGTTGAAATAAAAGGGTGTGCCATGGGCGAGCAAAAACCCGAACACTGGTTCTTGTGTGTGAATGCAAGTGAAAGCGACGTGCGTTTTCACCTACCTTCTGTCATACCCAGGGGAGGGTGGACCATGCACCTGGATACGCGCTACAGCTCGCTTGAAGAACAGCCTTCAATTTGCATTCAGAAGGTGTTTCTACAGGCCAGCAAATCGCTAACCTTGTTCAGTTTCTCTCAGTTCTCTGGATAGCATAATGGCTCACAATACGACCTTATACTTGGTTAAGAGTGACTTTAAAGAATTCTAGAGTACCGTTAAACGGCACTAAACCCAGTGCACTAAACCCGGTGCACTTTAGCTGAATAAGAAACAGAGTCTTTACCTTTGTATGAATTTCATACAGCATGGGTGAAGGCGCGTAACCTAGGTGCTGAATGCGTGCCAATATCTTGGCTAAACTAGCTTACAAAACCTGTTAATGTTTACCGCTGGTGACAATTACACCAGTGCGCGCTAAATTGTTGGCTTAAGCTGTTCTTTATTCTTTCTGGTGGTATCATGCGCAGCCATCTGAAATGTGAGGGTGTTCCTATGCAAAAGAAAGGTGGTAATTCGCACGAAGACAAGTCGTGTGATATTGGTTTTATCGGTTTAGGGGTTATGGGCAGTAACCTTACCATGAACCTAGTGGACCATGGCTATCGTGTAGCGTGTTTCGATTTAGACCAAAATAAAGTTGAATCTATTCTTGCCAAAGACGCGAGCGAAAGAGCCGAAAATACTGAGCCTCGTGTTGAAGGCTGCAGTTCTTACACCGAGCTTTTAAGTAAGTTAAAAGCCCCGCACCTTATTATTATTTCTGTGCCTGCTGGCGATCCTGTAGACCACGTATGTAATCACCTTATTGACGCGGGAATTCACGCTGACGATATCGTGGTTGATACTGGCAACAGCTTGTGGACCGACTCAGTAGCCCGTGAAGAACAGTACAAAGGCAAGTTCATCTTCTTCTCTACCGCGGTGTCAGGTGGTGAAGTTGGCGCTCGTTTCGGACCATCTTTGATGCCATCCGGTAACCCTTATGCGTGGACTCGTATTGAACCAGTGCTTAAAGCCATCGCAGCAAAGGTTGACCCAGAAACAGGTAAACCATTAGAAAGCCATACTCCTGGTCAGCCAGTGTTAGAAGGCGAACCATGCGCTACCTACATCGGTCCCGTTGGGGCAGGGCACTACGTGAAAATGGTGCATAACGGCATTGAATACGCCGATATGCAGCTGATCTGCGAAACCTACCATGTTATGCGCGAAGCGCTTCATATGGCGCCTGCAGAAATTGCAGAAGTATTTCGAAAATGGAACGAAGGCAAGCTTAACAGTTACTTGATGGAAATCAGCGCAGAAGTCCTTGAACAAATGGACCCTGAAACGCAACAGCCACTGGTTGACGTTATATTAGACAGAGCGGGCCAAAAAGGTACTGGGCTTTGGACTGCTGTCAGTGCGCTACAAGTTGGTAGTCCTGCACAGACTATTACTTCAGCAGTATTCGCTCGCAGTATCTCTAGTTTGAAAGACGAGCGTGTAGCTGCGAGCAAGGTCCTTGCAGGCCCTGATGCGCCATCATTCAGCGATGATGAGAAAATGTCGATCATCAACAAGCTAGAACAAGCGCTTTATTGCTCTAAAATCTGTGCGTACGCACAGGGCTTCCAGTTAATGGCAATGGCAGGCAAAGAACACGGCTGGACATTAGAATTTGGTGAAATAGCTAAAATTTGGCGTGCAGGCTGTATTATTCGCGCCGTATTTCTTCAGTCTATTTCTCAGGCATACGAAAAGAATGAAGATTTAGCAAACTTGCTAATGGATCCGTTCTTTGCAGAGCAAATTACGCAGTATCAAGCTGACTGGCGGGAGTCTATAGCTCAGGCAACGCTTGCTGGTGTTCCGTGCCCAGCAATGATGTCTGCGCTTAGCTACTACGACTCATATCGCACTGCAGTGCTGCCAGCTAACTTGTTACAAGGCCAGCGCGATTACTTTGGCGCGCATACCTACCAGCGTGTAGATAAGCCTGCGGGCAAGAAGTATCACATTGAGTGGAGTGATCCGGCGCGTCCACAAACTGCTATCAAGAGATAGTGTTAAATAAATAGTGGTACAAACGTTCATATTTGAGCGTAAACTATGGAAAGGTGTATTTGTTCTCAAATACACCTTTTTTGTTTAAGAGGTAATTTATGTCGACAGATAAGAACCTAAACGCATCACTAACTGAAAAAGACTGGAAAACTGAGCTTAGCGACGAGGAATATTACGTTTGTCGCGAAGCCGGCACTGAACGGCCTTTTACCGGTGTGTTGCTAGACGAACAGCGGGATGGTTTGTACGTCTGCAAGTGCTGTGAAGCACCACTTTTTCCTTCAGATACCAAATTTGACGCCGGATGTGGCTGGCCCTCATTTTACAAACAGCTTGATGACGGCAACGTAGATTATAGAGAAGACTTGACTCACGGAATGCGCAGAGTAGAGATATTCTGTAAACAGTGCGGTTCACATTTAGGCCACGTTTTTCCCGACGGACCAGCACCAACCGGTCAGCGTTATTGCGTAAACTCGCTATCAATGACATTCAAGGGTGAAGACGATATAAAAGTGAAAGGCTAAATGGCCAAGCTGGAAGGCACATCAATCCTATGCGACTGGTATAAGGTAAACATCTGGTTAAATTTTAACCTTACGTTGAGCGCTTTAAAATCAACATCAAAAAAACCGCCCATAAACGGCGGTTTTTTTAATTATTTACTAATGAAATTGTGTAATTGAATTTCAAAAAATCAAAGATTATCGAGCTTTAACGAACCTGCATCGAAGGTGGCACTATCCAGATTACTGACGATTTCATCGACAATATTGTCCAATATCTCAACAGGCAGTGCGTACTTCTGACCGAGCTGTATACGTTGAGTTTCATTTAGTCGTTCGTCGTAGTTTTCAGCGACTCCATACCACACATAAGCAAGGCGATAATTCTCTCTGTCCATCCCCACCGACGCGAGAGAGTAGAAGATACTGACATCAATATCACTGCTATCCGTATACAAACTTAGCGCGCGGTAGAGAGTCTTGATGGTTCGCTCCTGGTCTGTTTTTATTTGCACAGAAGCGAGTTCAACTAATAATTTTGGATCGGTCACCTGATTGCTAGCTGCGTAGCGCTCGAAGCGATGATATGCATCTTTGTTGTTATATCGTGTCCAATGATAATAAGAGAGATAAGGGTCGAACGAGTTTTTCGTTTCTCGGCTAAGGCGTTTAATTTCACGCTGAGCAGTGATAACGCCCTTGAGTCTCGTTGCCTCTTTGCCTTTTCGTTTCACGTGTTCGATATGTTGTGCTTCTTCGACGCACTCTAGGTATTCCTCGAAGTTTAAAAGAAGTGGGTATTTATAAGCCTCGTCTTTCGAATCTTGGTTGTAGTAACGAAGCCGAATAATCTCAGCACGCTCTGCGCGACAGCGCGCATCTAAACTCAAATCTAAGCAAATCTCGCTATGAGATTCACATATTTCGCTGATAGTAGGTTCAAAAAGATCGCCACAGCCCGCAACGCTAAACGCTGCTGCTAACAAAAGTGTAGCTGCACGGCCTTTTGTTGGAAACTTACTAAATAAATTCGTTGTTGTACGAGTTTTCATAGAGGTTTTGAAACTTATCAACAATTTGGTCTTCCTTGCTTGTTTATTTAAGATACTGCTCGTCACCGTCAGGCGAAAACTCACCTAGTGTACCCTAAAAATAATAAAAAGCTGACGCGTAATTAGGAATAGTTGAGAGCGTTTGTGCCAACTAAAAAAAGCCGCGCATTCAACAATGACAACACCGTTAAATTAATATCGATGAAGGCAGAAGCATGAATCAACAGTTTGAGCAGGAATTACAAAGCAGCTGGCAAGAGCGTCAGGAATACGCAGAAATGATGTTGCCCCTTATTGGTAAACTGTACCGCAATAAGGCAGTTGAAATTTCAGTTTATGGACGCTCGCTACTGAACGCCAGTGCTATTGATGTTATTAAAGCGCACCGCAAAGTGCGTCTGCACGAAGGTATCAAGCTACGCCTACGCGAAAGCTACCCTATTTTAGAAGCTTTGAGCACCATGAAGCTTGCTCCTGCACAAATTGATATTGGTAAATTGGCTTTTGATTTTCACTACGGTTCTGCGGTCGACAACAACGACCTTACGGCCTACCTTAACGAAAAACTAAACGACGTTGCCGACAAAGAGGACGATCAGAAACCTCAGGACGTTGTACTATATGGTTTTGGCCGTATAGGTCGTTTACTTGCTCGCTTGCTTATTGAGCGTCAGGGTAAAAACAACAAGCTTCGCCTACGTGCCATTGTGGTTAGAGGCGGACGCGATGGCGACCTAGAAAAACGTGCGAGCTTACTTCGTCGCGATTCCGTACATGGGCCATTCAATGGGAGCATCACGGTCGATCACGAACGCAATGCATTAAAAGCGAACGGTTCATACATTCAAGTCATTTATGCCAACAGCCCAGATGAAGTGGATTACACGCAATATGGTATCGATAACGCTATCATCGTAGACAACACAGGTATTTGGCGCGACCGCGATGGCCTTGGTCTTCACCTTAAAGCGAAAGGCGCAGCGAAAGCTATCCTTACTGCCCCTGGTAAAGGTGACATCAAGAACATCGTACATGGTGTAAATGACGAAGAAGTCACACCAGAAGATACAATTGTATCTGCTGCTAGCTGTACGACTAACGCCATTACGCCGGTACTAAAAGCGCTAGACGAAGAATATGGCATTGAAAACGGTCACGTTGAAACCGTTCACTCTTACACTAACGACCAAAACCTTATCGATAACTACCACAAGGGCGACCGTCGCGGACGTAGCGCGCCACTTAACATGGTTATTACCGAAACAGGCGCAGCAAAAGCCGTAGCAAAAGCCTATCCGAAACTGGCAGGCAAACTTACCGGCAATGCTATTCGCGTACCTACGCCAAACGTATCGCTAGCGATCTTGAACCTAAACCTTAAAACGCCGGTGGATCGCATTGCAGTAAACGAGTTCTTGCGCGATACCGCGTTGTTCTCAAAGCTTCAACACCAAATTGATTACACGGCAAGTAAAGAGATTGTATCAACAGACTTAGTCGGCTCTCGCGCTGCGTCTGTGGTTGACTCTCAGGCAACTATCGCTGCAGATAACCGCCTGACACTATATGTGTGGTATGACAACGAGTTTGGTTATAGCTGTCAGGTATTGCGCGTGGTTCGTGATATGGCAGGGCTAAGCTTCCCTACATTACCACTTTAAATTGAAAGCATTGAAAGTGAGCCTTTAAAAAGTCGAACTTTTAACTGTACAAAAAACCGACCCAAGTGGTCGGTTTTTTGATGGTGTAAACATTTTGTATACTCTTGATAGTACAAAACCCGCTGTGTGCGTGGAATTTGTGTTTACGTCTATGCTAAATTAGCGCCCAAATAATGAGGAAAACGACAGTCTATGCATATTTCCAGTCAATTCGACAGCGGTAACATTGAAGTAGTTAGCGCACAATCACCAGACGATATTCGTCTCACCATCCCTAATGATAACCAATCTGAATTTGCACAGTGGTTCCATTTTCGTTTAGTCGGCGAAACCTTTGTTACTCACACAATGACCATAGGTAACTTGGCAAAATCAGCGTATCCAGAAGGTTGGAAGGGTTATAACGTTCTTGCATCTTATGACCGTCAAACTTGGTTTAGAATTCCTAGCGAATTTGACGGCGATAACCTTACGTTCTCACTAACGCTAGAACAGCCGAGCGTTTACTTTGCGTATTTCATTCCGTATAGCTACGAACGCCACCTTGATCTTGTGCACGACGCGCAAATGTCATTATTGTGCGAGCATAAGTTTTTAGGCCTTACCCTAGATGGCCGCGATATGTCTATGCTGGTTATCGGTGAAGAAACGCCAGAAAAGAAAAAAGTCTGGATCACTGCACGTCAGCACCCTGGTGAAACTATGGCCGAGTGGTGTGCTGAAGGTATTATCTACCGTTTGTTAGACGAGCAAGATGGCTTGGCTCGACATTTGCTTGATAACGCTGTGTTCTACATAGTGCCAAATATGAACCCAGACGGAAGCGCACGCGGTCACCTGCGTACCAACGCTGTAGGAACCAATCTTAATCGCGAGTGGGCGACACCTACGCAGGAAAAAAGCCCAGAAGTGCTTTATGTACTCAACGCAATGAGTGAAAGTGGTGTAGATATGTATCTTGATTTGCACGGTGATGAAGCATTGCCGTACAACTTTGTAGCAGGAAGCGAAGGTAACCCTAGCTACAATGACACCATCAAAATGCTTGAAAATACGTTTAAAGATGCGCTGTTGAACGCTACGCCAGAGTTTCAAGATGAATTTGGCTACGATAAAGATGAGCCTGGTAAAGCTAATTTAACCGTGGCTTCAAATGCGGTGGGCGAGAAATTCAAATGCATGGCATATACGGTAGAGATGCCATTTAAAGACAACGCAGATGTGCCAGATGAAATCTACGGTTGGTCGGTACAGCGTAGCCGTCAATTAGGTGAAGATTTACTTATTGGTGTGAATGCGGTTGTTAAAAAGCTAAAAGCATCAGAGCAATAAAATAAAAATAAGGAAGCAAAAGCTTCTGCAAAAAAGGCCTCGACAAAAAGAGGCCTTTTAATTACTAAAATAAAACAACAATTACACATAATAAAAAAGGGGAATAACGTTGGAAGGGTTATATGGTTTTCTAACTATGCTCGATGGATTCTTAGGGGGCGCGTTCTGGTTTCCTTATGTTCTATTAGGCGTAGGTCTTTTCTTTACGGTTTATCTTAAGTTTCCGCAAATTCGTTTTTTTAAACACGCTTGGCAGGTTGTGACTGGTAAGTTTGATAAAGAGAGCGATCCAGGTGATACAACGCACTTTCGTGCACTAACTACTGCATTGTCTGGTACCGTAGGTACAGGTAACATTTCAGGTGTTGCTTTCGCTATTTTCCTTGGTGGTCCCGCAGCACTATTTTGGATGTGGGTAACCGCTTTTTTGGGTATGACAACCAAATTTGTAGAAGTTACTTTGTCACATAAATACCGAGTTAAGACAGAAGACGGCACCATGGCCGGTGGCCCCATGTACTATATGGACCGTCGCCTTAACATGAAGTGGTTGGCAGTAGCCTTTGCCATTGCCACAGTGGTGAGTTCATTTGGTACGGGTAACCTTCCACAAAGTAATGGTATAGCACAAAGTATTGAGGCTACCTTTGGCTTCGAGCCATGGGTGGTAGGAAGCGTATTAGGTATTCTTCTAGCCCTTGTAATTCTTGGCGGTATTCAACGTATTGCTGCGTTTACAGCGCGGGTTGTTCCAGTTATGGCCGTGATCTACCTTATTGGTGCACTTGCCGTGATTTTTGCAAACCTAGAGAACATTGGGCCTTCCTTCGCCGCCGTTATTGGTGATGCATTCACTGGTTCAGCTGCCGCAGGTGGCTTTTTAGGGGCTTCGCTAGCTTACGCATTCAACCGTGGTGTTAACCGTGGTCTGTTTTCAAACGAAGCGGGTCAAGGCTCTGCCCCTATCGCTCACGCAGCTGCAAAAACAAAAGAGCCTGCGTCAGAAGGTATGGTTTCACTGCTTGAACCTTTCATCGACACTATTTTAATTTGTACCGTTACTGGTTTAGTTATTCTGTCGTCAGGGGTTTGGAAAGAAAAACACGAAAACGTATTCGACCGTTCAGACATGTACTTCGTAGCAGGCCAATACGACGATACAAATCAAGCAGACGTAAACAAGCTTTATGGTTATTTGAACGAAATTGAAGGAAACAGTGTTGAACCTTACACCGGTTCAATTACCGTTGTTAACGGCACTGCCGTAAGCGACGGGTTTACCCTACTTAATGCACGTTCAATAGCAGAAGACGTGAAGTACGCAGTAGGTAGTGAAGATTTATTTACCGGCACATTAAAGATTGTCGATGGAAAACCGGTTAAAGATAATCTTGAAGTAAGCGGCAAGTCGCTAGTTCACTCAGCAGCGCTAACCACTATTGCTTTTACTCGTGGTTTCTTTGGAGACGCAGGGCAGTACATTGTATCCATCGGCCTAATGTTATTCGCTTTCTCGACCGCTATCGCATGGTCTTATTATGGCGATCGCGCTATGACCTACTTGCTTGGTCCACGCTCGGTGATGCCGTATCGCGTAATCTACGTGGCAGGCTTTGTTTGGGCAGCATTCTCCGATACCACACTTGTTTGGGCGCTTTCTGCCGTGGCAATTGTTGTAATGACGCTTCCCAACTTGTTTGGCATCATGCTGCTGTGTAAGGAAATGAAAGAAACAGTCAACGACTACTGGTCTCGACACAAAAAATAGCATTAAAACTATCTTTGGTACTGCCTCTGTTTAAGTCTTTAGGCGAATAAGCGAACCGAAAAGGCAGCAGGTAAAAATGCGCAGTGGTGAACTTTGTACAAAAGTTAACACCCTGCGCATTTTTGTTTTGTAACGAGGAGGCTAATCCACAGAATCGACTTCATTGTTGTGATGAACTTCAGTATGATACCCGTCCGCGTAAAATGCTGGCGCACTTAAGTACGCTCAAGCATTTCTAATTCGCACCAAGTAAACAGGAGCAACATATGGCATTAGTTGACTGTCCTTCATGTAATAAGAAAACATCTGATAAAGCGAAGACGTGCCCTCACTGCGATTTTAAAATCGGGGACGCGACCTCGGAAGATATAGAGCGTAAACAAAGCTTACAAAGATTTAAAAAATTAGCGAGTATCCAGAACCAGTCGCTTATTGCTATGCTCATATTTGTTGCGAGTTTTGGCTTCATGTATTGGGGCGGAACCCGCCCGGGCGACTTGCAACACAATTTAGCTATTTTGGGCGCTGTGGTTGGCTTTGTATGGTACTTAGTAAATCGCGCGCGAATTGTTTACATAAAGCGTTTTTCCTAAATGAATATAGAAGCACTTGTAGCCAGCATGACGCCGGAGATTTACGAGCGTCTGCGTCAGGCTGTTGAAACCGGTAAGTGGCCAGATGGCACACCTCTAAATGACGAGCAGAAAGCAAGCAGCATGCAGGCTGTTATGCTGTACCAATCTAAAATAGAAAGGTCCTCTGAACACATGACTGTAGGCGAAAGCGGCGAAATTGTGCATAAAAGCAAAGCCGACTTTAAACGCTCGTTACGCGATGAGCAGGAAGATAAAAATACAATAGCGCGGTTTAAACAGGATGATATTTAGTCGTATATTTGCGCCTTCACACCAAAGCCCAAAGCCTGAGAAACGGATGCAGGCAATAGAGAATCTTTCTCCCGATAAGGCACAGGAAAAAACAATTCTTCACGAACTGGCATTTAATGATGAAGATGCCAATGTCTGTCTTGCAGCACTTGAAAAGCTTAACAGCTTTGTGCTGTGGCTTAAAATGTCGCAAATTGCAAAGCAGTCTCGCGTTAGAAAAACAGCTGATAGAAAGGTAAAAGCCGCTTTATTAGGTGAAGGAGAAGTTACACTTTCCCGCCAAGAGATATTCTCTTTTTTAACTGAGACGGCCAACGCTGATTTAGTAGCGCAGTTAGTACCGCAAATGTTGAAAAATAAGCCCATGCTCTTAAAGGATGATGGTCTAGCTAACGCACTGATTGAAAAGGTGGCGAAACCTTCGTTTACCCAGTTTGTCTTTTTAGAGGGGGCAAGTCCCCAACTGCAGGCTCAATTAATCAACGCACATTCAGACGTGGCGGACTTGCAGAAGCTTGCGAAGAAAGTGTCAGATGATGCGCTTACTGACCAAATAAATGGGCGGATCGACGCAATCAAAGAGGCTGCAAAACGCCCAGTGGAGCTTAAAAAGCAGTTAACCTTGGTGTTATCTAAATACCAAGCATTACTTGATAAGTCTGACGTTGAAACTATTGATGAGAAGCGCAACGATTTAGAAGGCGAGCTAACTGGGCTATTTGCACAAATTGATTTGCTGGTTGAGGAAGAACGCGCGGATTACGAAGAAAAGCGTAGTCGCATAACTGAACAAGTAGAACGATATTTAAGTCGTATCCGGCCTGCATGGGAAGAAAAGCAACAAGCTTCGCAACGTGCCAATACAAAAGCATTATGCGAACAGCAATTAACTCATGCAAAGGAACAAGTTTCCTGGTTATACAAAAATCGCTTATGTGAAGCGACGCTTGCAGACGTGGCTACCGTTAATGAAAGTGTGCGCGGTGTAGAAGCTACTTTGGAACAGCTTACTCGTTTAGGTAGTGATCTTACCGCTGAAAAGCGTATCGCAGAAATTAAGCGTGAGGTTGATGCGTTAAATGAACAGCTTGATCGCTTCTCTATGCAGCAGCAATACGGGCAAAAGCTGTTAATTAAGCTTCAGTTTCTTGAAGATATCGCCGGCAAAATTGCTTTTGAAAATGATAGCGATAAAGTAGAAATTGACCGCAACTTAGGCGGGGAAAAAGAGGTTGCTTCTGCGTCTAGTGATGAAAGCGTAGCAAACGACGCACTGGCCTCAGAGCGGAGTTTGCAGAGCCTTAAAACTCAATTTGACGAAGCAAAGCAAGCGTATAACGCACTCAGTAGTGAAATCGACGCCGTACCTAAAGATTTGTCTAAGCGCTTCAACACGGCGAAAAACAGTGTTAATGCCAAAGAGCGAGCGCTAAGAAACAAAGAGAACGAGCAAGTAAAACATGTACGTAAACACATAAGCGTTATTGATAACTTAATTTCTCAAGGTAAGTTTCGCGTTGCAATTTCAAGGTTTGCTAAGCTTCAGGAAACTTACTCTGCATTGACAAGTTCTGCAAAAAAGAGCGTGGAGAAGCGCTTTGTGAAGACTGCGGATGATGTATCACGATTAGAAGGCTGGCAGGATTACCTTGCAGCACCGCGTAAGCCAGCTCTGGTGGCGGAGGCCAAAGCGTTGGCAGATGCGACTCCTGACAACATTAAGCAAAGAAGTGACGCCATTAAATATCTGCGCAAGCAATGGTTATCGCTAACACCGTCATCGTCAAATAACGACGAAAGTAGTGAGGACCAATTGCAGCTCCAATTCGATGCTGCCCTTGAGAAGGCGTTCGAGCCTTGTAGAGTGCATTACGCTAAGCTAGATGAGCAACGTGCAGCCGCGCGGGAACAGCGTGAATCAATCATCAATACCGTTAAGGCAATGGATATTAATATGCCCGAAGCTCAGTTGGTAAAGGTGTTTGATAGAGCATCTAAAAAGTGGCACAGCGCAGGTCAGGTTGAGCGCGATGTATACGAGCAGTTAAAGCGAGAATGGAAGGCAGTTTCTTCACCTATACAAGCTAAAGTGAGTCAATGGCAAATTGAGAACCAAGCACAAAAGCGTGCTCTGGTTACTGAGGCTCAGCAGCTTTCGACAAACGAGGATATAACAGACGCTGCCGACAAGGGTCAGCAGTTGCAAAAGCAATGGAAACAAGTAGGTCACGCTGGTAAACGCGAAGAGAGCAAGTTGTGGGCAGAGTTTAAAGCTGCAAACGACACAGTTTTTGAGCGTTTAAAAGCGCAGCGTAAGCTGCAGGCCAATGCATCGAATGCGTTAGTAGATTCCTTGTTAAACCAAATTGAGGCTATCGACATTAACAGTGATGACGCTGGTTTTGCACTAGCTGTTAATGCCGTTCAAGCTCAACTAAGCGAGCTGTCTAAAGGGCAGCGCAGCAAAGTTGAACGAAAGTTAGACACGATTGAAAACAAGCGAGAGATACTAGCGAATAATGCGCAGTTGCAAGCTCGCTTAGCGCGGGCTCAAGCGCTTGTCTCATTACTTCAACTGAGCGTTGGCGAGGGCAGTGGCGATGAACAATCGTTAGCAGAAACGTTAGGTAAGCGTTGGTCAAGTTTACTTGTTCAGTCTACTGGCAGTGCAGCGGGTCACCACGATAGACAGTGGTTGACGGTTGCATTAGAGGTAGCGACGGGTATGCCTAGCCCAGACGCTGATGCCTCAATACGCTCTAGCGTACAGCTACAAATGATGACATCAAAGTTGGAACAAGGGGAGGCGGCGACTGCTTCCGACATTCTTGCTGACTGGTTATCTTATGAATCGATAAATAAAGCGGACAATGATCTGCTTCAACGTGTCGTGGCAGTAATCAGTGCTCACCCTGAAATAGTGGCGTAACCGGAAAAATGAATGGAAAACAGTGTTGAGTTTCAATTTGAAACCGAAATGTCTGCGTATCGGTTTTTGAATACCGTTAAGCATATTGATGCTGAAGGGTTAAGAGTGAAGTTTGGGCGTACCGATCACCATGTGAGCGTGCAATATCGTTATGGGGTAGGTGAGTTTGATTCTACGCTATCTACACTGGATGATCTTGCTCGAGAGCTAGGTGGTGAAGAAGTCTCTTAAAAAGAATAAGTTAAGAATATCTATACAAAAAAGGGCCAGACTATAGTCTGGCCCTTCTGTCATAAAGACGTGATTAACAATCTTTATCTTCGGCTTCTACACCTTCTTTCACATCTTCACAAGCGTCTTCAACGGCGTTACCTGCATCGGTAACCATTTCGTCTAATTCTTCGCCTGCGTCTTCTGCTTCACCGTCACCACATGCTGCTAGTGATAGTGCAAATGCTGATGCTACTAGTACCTTTGATAAATTCTTAAATGAAAACATATCCTTACTCCTTTTTCCTGTTAAAATATTCCTAGGCCCTTGGTGCTTTTCCACGTAACGCATTAGCGATAAGTGAAATTACCAACAACGCGATAAACACAAAGAAAAGAAATTGTGCGATACCTGTTGCTGCACCTGCGATGCCTCCAAAACCAAAAACTGCTGCAATAATGGCGATGATAAAAAATGTGATTGCCCAACCTAACATAACTTGATCCTCGTATTGCTTCCGTTACTTTCACAATGACTAATGCTATCTTCATGCCTAATATGCAAGTGTATGAAAATTATAGGTTAAATATTATTTAGGTAGGGTTTTTAAAGAAAAGTTGGTGACGATGAAGGTCACGATTACACAAATGAATGCATTTTTTACATGACTAAGAAAAGCCTTTGTCTCACTATTTTAATAACAAAGAGCAAAGGCTCATGGTACGAGTTCCTTTTTGCTTATTACCAACTTCCGAAAAAGGTTAGAGATAGGTTGTGATTTGTAATGGCATTGGTATTGCGTCCAGGCAAATCTATATAATTGTTTAAATACCCGAACTCAACGCGCCACTTTTCATTCATTTGATACGCTGGTCCTACGTATAGCCGATTTTGGTCTAATCCGCTGTCTTGACCCCAATCAGTATTATTCAAACCAAAAAATAACTCGTCCCAAACGACCATCGACCAATTTTCATTTAACGCTTTTGACCACCTAACAAATTGTCTGAATCTGTGGCCAACTTCATCACTTTCCTCGCTTCTGTAACGCTGCTCTAAGCGACTTCGTGCTGACACAGTACCACCCATAAATCTGCCGAGTGAATATGTAGCTTGTTGCCACAACCTATCTTCATCGATTGAGCGGTCGTCGGTTTCGATGGTAACCCTTGCTGCGCCCAGCCACAACGTTGTGTCATTTGATAGTTTATAGCCAATACCAGGCCGAACAATAGAGACTCCAAGGCGGGATGCGTCTTCTTTGAAGCGCAGATGGCCGTCAAACCAGAATTGCCATTGCCCTTTATCGTCAACATCTCCTGTAAGAGCAAGTGCATTCCAAGATTGAAAATCCGATTCGGCATATGATTCCACGTTTATACCTATCGCGAGCAAAAGAATTAGTACAAAGCGGTTCGCGATTTTTTTCTCGCTCATAGTTTTTCTCATTAAATGTGATAAAAGAGGCAAAGCGAAAGGGAAAAAAACCGCTTTGTCTATAAAAGGGAGAGTGTTTTGCCCCTCGTAATCTTCAACAGTTGAGGGGCGGAGCGTTATCTAGTTAGTATTTGGGTTGTAAGGTAAAGAGGACTGGTGAGCAACGATACGCAGATCTCCGTCACTGTCTTTAACATAGGCAAAGGTATACTCTACTTTTGTTTCCCCACCTTTTGTGTCAGTAAAAAAGTAGTTGCCCATAGCCACGGCCATACGACAACTGTTGTTGATGATTCCAACATTATCGAACTTCACGTTTGTATAAGGCTTAATAGCAAAACCCTTATCTTCTTTGTAAGCGTCATTTCCACCAACAAAGTAAGAAAGTGCTGCATCAAAGCTTGAGCGAAACTGGTCATTCGATGCAAGCGTGGGTTTAAACAGTACACTACTTAAATCATATCCGTACATGTCCTGTATAAAATCAGCGGCTTCACCAGAGTAATCTCCGTCATTACTAAACACCGCGCCAATTCTTACAATACCTTCGCCCCACATTTTTTGCGCTGCTACGACTTCACGTTCTGTAATGCACTCATCTGAGTACAGCAATGCATTGTCTAACGCTCGCGCTTTTAAAACAGGTGAATTTTGGCTGTATGACTCTCCCATCTGAGGTTTTGCCACTGCGCTACAGCCTGTTACTAACATAACAGTGGTTGCTACAAGGGTAGTTTTTGTCATTAATGTGCTTAGCTTTTTCATGCCTGACTCCTTAGTCATTTGCAAAATAAATACATGTTACTGCTTGGCTCGGTTATGTTGATTAATGGCCTGCATCTGATAAATAATTCAGGCCTTGAAATCTGCTTTGCAGTTCATGATTTCAATGATAGCTAGCTATAATGACGGAGACTTTTGTACAACATTAATAGAAGATTAACGGGCCATTAAAATTGTTGATGTTGAATGAAAATTGACGATTGGAGTGTGAAAAAGCCCAAATTTGTATTTGACGGCATAGCCTCTTCGGCATCACGTAGTTATTTTATAAATCTAGTAAAGTATTAGAACAAAGTGATCAGAAGGCAGTGACTTAAGGTGAATTGCATCACCGCAATACGGCTTTGTAATAAAAGTAGCTAGTTAAATTGTTGCGAAAAATAAGTGTATGTTGATAAAAATGGGGAGAAGCTTTTCAGTAACCATCGTTCAAATTCTGAAAAGCATTTCACTAGTAGAGCAGCCTTTTATGGTTCACCCGCAACTCGAACCTATGGGCATTACATGCTGAGCAGCTTGCTTAGTCGAAAGTGAGAAAGGCATTTGGCTTATCCCTTATTAGGTTTTAAAGGCTCTGCAAGCACCTCTTGTACTGAAAACGCGCTTTTACCCAAGCTTGCTTTATCTTTTGAGACTCTTACATTGATAGTGAAGTAAATGTCATTAATTCGCGTCTTTACGACGTCACTAGAGTTAGGCGTTTCCATTGGCTGAGCTACTTCATTACAGCCGGACATGGTGCATTGTCTGTCAGTTTGAAATACAGCCGGCTTTTCTTTTCCAGCCATTACTTCCCTAGCTATGACAGGTTTTTTATCAACGTTTGTTTTCAATACCGTTAAATAACTATACCCCTGTTCTTGCGCAATCTCTGCAGCGCGGTACAAAGCGAATTGCTGAACCTTGTCAGCCGGCGTCTTATCAGTCGCCTTAAAAAGAATTTTGTACTCGTTTTCAGATACTTTTTCGCTTGAATAACCATAAGCAGTTTTGGAATTGGCTGACTTATAGGGGGTAGGGGCTGCGACTGGTGTCGACGAACAACCAACTATCGCAAGGCTTAGTGTTGTGCTGATAGCGGCAACAAGTATACGGCTATTTCTTATTTTTCTTTTCGTGTTCATCTCACAAACTCCTTAGTACTGTGATCACTGAAACAATGAAAATAACGCAGTTCTGCCTATCGCTGTTAACGCTTGATTGCGTTTTGCTTTAGGTTTAGCGTCTACTGCTCCTTTGTATGCTCCAGCAGAGCTGATAGCAATTAAAGTCTCAGGCTTTCCCATCATTAATCTACATTGCCTTTTTGCTTGTGTAAGTGCAATATCTGCATGATGTTTCTGGGCAAAATAAGCATGTTCTTTTTGCGCAATATCTCGTATATTCGCTTTTAAAAAGATGTTCATAATAATTACCTCACTTGCTTAACAGTGGATTAAATCGCCAATGCGCGGTGTATACATTTGCCGTGTGTATTATCCGAGAACTCTACGCCATGTCTGAATCAATCTGCTTAAACTCAGATAACCAAATGCGTTCTGAGCAAGCTTGAAGAATCCAAATGCCGCAAGACTATTTAGTATCAATAACACAAGTGGTACTACAACGTAATGCACGCCAGCATTGTGAAGTATAGCGCCTACAGCGATATTTAAGATAAGCCAACAAACCGTACCAACGGCAAATGCTGCAAGACACGCAAAGACAGTGACGAAAAAACTCTTCTTAACCAGCATGAGTTCACTGTTGGTGAGTTCAAGAAATGCAAAGCCTTGCTCTTTTCTCTGAGAAAATGCTTCCTTGAGTGCGTTAAATACGTCAGAGAATGACGGGTCGGGATATTGTTGTTGCGTTGATTGTTCGCCATTTTGTGACGAAGCCTGGTTACCTTCTTTTCCATTATTTACACGAAATATCGCCTGCGCCGA
This sequence comes from Alteromonas sp. S005, assembly GCF_036864475.1. Classification (NCBI taxonomy): domain Bacteria; kingdom Pseudomonadati; phylum Pseudomonadota; class Gammaproteobacteria; order Alteromonadales; family Alteromonadaceae; genus Alteromonas; species Alteromonas sp. S005. The sequence continues at coordinate 36,731 of NZ_JAZETN010000020.1, forward strand.
AGGCGGCGTCAGGCGAAATGGATTTTCATGGCACGTTGTATAACGTGCTTTGTGAAAATCTGGTACTTTCATAACTTTACTTCTTACGTAGAAGTGATGTAACTAGCATGCCTGCTGCAAAAGCAATACCTGCAGTTTGAATAGGGTTTTCAATTGCGTACTGGCGTACTTTTGATGCCTGCCACTTTTGCTCTGCTAAACGTTTTCTTTCCGACATGTTTTCTGCAGACGATGAAGCTGTGCGACGAATGTTTTCTTCCGCCACGCCCGCACTATCCGCTAACTTATCTACTGATGCATGAAGGGTGTCTTTTAGTTGATCCGTTACCGGGTGACTTGGTTCAGCCACACCGTTAGTGCTAGTTGTCTTAACGTTTTGTGGTTTTGCTGAAGTTTGTGTAGCCATAATACTCTCCTTAATATTTTGGGTTCACAATAACTGTTGCAACGGGTGTACCAACTAAAAAGTCCTTTATTTACAGCTGGATAGATTAATTTTTCGTTTGAGGGGGGGGGAAAGGTTTGCAATAGAAACGCGTTATCCTTGCAAACCCCTGTAATATTTTCCTACTTAGGAAGTGAAAAACTAACCTCCACCCACAACGGATGCGAGGTCATCTTTTGAAACGGGTTTGAGTAGAGCGCTATCTATACCTATTGACCCCATCATGTCTTGATCCGCTTCATGCCCGCTAACAATGGTAAGCGTCGCATTTGGCAACTTATCTTTAAGTTCACCAGCTAAATCGTAACCACTGTAATCGGGTAGCGTTAAATCCATTAAAATATGATCAAAGTCGCCGCTTTGTGCGGTGGTAAGTGCATCTGCACCGCAATGCTCTGTGGTAACTTCATGTCCCAAGTGCACTAAAAAAAGCTGCAATAGCTCTGCAGCATCTTCATCATCTTCAACCACTAAAATACGCTTGTTTGCTGGAGTACTATCATTTTTTATCTGAGAAGTATTTTCCGCCACTGAGCCTGTATTCATATAGGATTTAAGTCCGTCGCTTGTGGGCATGTTCTCTTCCGGCGCAAAAGGTTTATGTAAGGGCATGTCAGCAACTTGTGCTTCTACATTCGTGAAAGTGATGTGATCGCCAGGAGGGAGATATTGTGATAGAAGCTGAGCTAATGCAAAGCGGTCTATTGGTTTGCCTATGATATCGTTAAAACCTTCACGTATTAGAGATTCTCTGAGACCTTTGCGACTGGCCGCGGTAACTGCAATGACGGGAATATCTTTGCCATGACGACGTATAGCATGTAGTGCTTCAATGCCGTTCATCACAGGCATGTGGATATCCATAAGAACTAAATCAAAAGGTTGATTGTGCTCATCAGCCTGTAACACTGCTTCGAGTGCTTTAACGCCATTTTCAGCATAACTAATGTCTGCCTGAGACTGGCTTACAAGGTGGCCGGTAAGTCGTCGAATTTCTCTTAAGTCATCAACAATCAGTACTCTACCTGTAACATTTAGATCGATACTGCTAGATTCAACGTTTTGTATCTGACCGAGCTCCATGTCAATGAGGGGCTGTGTAGATACGTCACCTGGATTAATATCAAATGTGAATGTACTGCCTTGCCCTAGTCGAGATGACACATCTATATCGCCGCCAAGCTTAGTGACAAGTTCTTTACAAATGGCGAGCCCTAGACCTGCACCACCGTGATTGGCGCGCATCACATCTTCAATTTGTTCGAAAGGTTGGAAGATATTAATTAGTTTGTCTGGAGGCATTCCAATGCCAGTATCGTCTACGGAAAATCTAAGTCGCTGAGGTTTGTCGGAATCTGTTGAGTTTCCCTCAAGAGTAATAGTGAGCGTGATGCTGCCCTTGTCAGTGAACTTAACCGCATTAGAAATCAGGTTAAGCAGGACCTGACGAAGTCTAGTGGGATCTGTCTGAACAAATTCAGGGATTTTGGTATTAGAAACCACATTTAAACTCAGCCCCTTATCCTTGGCGTTCAAGCGCATTAATGAGTGAATATCAGTAAGAAAAGCAGATAAGTTCACATCTTTAATGTTTAGTTCTAATTTATCTGCCATTATCCGAGACATGTCGAGTAAATCGTTGAGCAAGCTCAATAAATGTTTGCCGTTTGAGTGAATTATCGATAGCTCTTGTTGGAACGGGCTGTTTCTCGCGTCATCTATGAGAAGTTCTGTGTAGCCTAGAATAGAGGTGAGTGGGGTGCGCAGTTCATGACCAAGATGAGCAAGGAACTTGTCTTTAGCTTTGTTCTTTTGCTCAACCTTGTTGCGTTCAATCCGCTCGTTCTCTATGTCCCGACGAACCATAGCGTAGCGTATGGTGCGCATAAAGCGTGGTGTTTCTATTTCGGACTTCTGTAGATAGTCAGCGGCGCCTGCGCGCATTACCATTTCATCTACTGTAACGTCTGACTGACCCGTTAAAATAACGACTGGAAGACTAAATTGATTCGACTTCAAAACGCCTAAAACATCTATAGCATTCTCAGCGCCTAATAAATAGTCGAGCAAGCACAAATCAAAATCTTGGGTCTTCAGCGCCTCAACGGCATCAAGACTGTTTGTCACCCAAGTCAGCTCGAACTTAGGTGACTCACACTGTTCTAGATAGTCAGAAGTTAAGAAGTAATCATCTTCGTCATCTTCTACCAATAGAATTTTAATAACCTCTGACATCTAGTACCTCTTTTACTCGTGTGGTAACTCTACAAACTCGATCCAATAGCGCCCTAGCGCACGCATTAGTTCAACCAAGCCCTCAAAATTAACTGGTTTAGTAATATAAGAGGCGCAACCAAGGTCGTAACCACGAAGCATGTCCTCCTCTTCTTTTGATGTTGTTAAGATAACAACGGGAATACTGCGTAGTTTAGGGTCGTTTTTAAGTTCCTGGAGTGCTTCGCGACCATCTTTTCTCGGCATATTTAAATCAAGCAAGATGAGGCTAGGGCGAGGCGCTGACGCAGGATCCGTGTATTTCCCCTCATGACGGAGAAACTCCAATAATTCCACACCGTCTTCAACACAAAATAAGTTGTTTAGTACGCGACTCTCTTGCAGCGCGTCAACGGTCAGTAAACGATCATCCTCATCATCGTCGGCCATCAATATATTTATTGGTTGGGTTTGTTTACGCGTCATTGTGTATCTCTCCATTATTATTGTTAGAACCAAACGGCTCGCTATCCACTGGGATAATTATAGTGAATGTGGCCCCGTGACCTTGCGCGCTCGTTGCAGTGATCTGACCATTATGTCTTTCTACTATTCTTCGACATACGGCAAGCCCTATGCCCGTGCCCTTATATTCACTCCTACCGTGAAGGCGCTGGAAAGGAGCAAATATTTTCTCTGCGAATGACTGGTCAAAACCAATACCATTGTCAGTAACCGTAATTTTTATCCAATCGTATTCCTCAGACATTATGATATCTCGAGTATCTTCTTCGCTTGCTTCTTGTAAATTGATTTTGACAACGGGCGTAACGCCTTCACTTTGAAATTTAAGCGCATTAGAGACTAAGTTTAAAAACAGTTGCTCGAGCTGTGTCTTGTCACCACGAACGGTAGGCATATTCTCGCTAACGTCTACCCGCGCTGATTTTTCATCAATGGCGATTTCTAAATCGCTTAATACGCTTTGCACAACCTTGTTTAAATCTACTTCATTAAAATCTTTGCCACGGGTTGATACACGAGAAAACGCAAGGAGGTCAGATATAAGCATCGACATGCGCTCAGCTGCGTTTAGCATTCGCGCTAGATAATCTTTACCTCTTTCATCAATAACCTCGTTGTATCCAGACTCTAGCCGGTTGCCGAACGCCCTAATTTTGCGAAGTGGTTCCTGCAAATCATGCGAAGCAACGAATGCAAAATCTTCCAATTCCCGGTTACTTCGGGCTAGCTCATCAGAATAAAGGCTAAGTTCCTGTGTTCGTTCTTCTATGCGACTCTCTAAATCCTCATTTACACTCTCAAGATCAGCCTGATACTTTTCGTGCTCTCGCGAATTTATTTTTAATAGCAGGAAAACCGCAATAACGAGTAGTAGGGTAGTAGCCGATGAGATGATTAAGGTATTTACTGAGTCTCTTCGCAAGCTCATCAAATTTGCTAAATGCGTACCTTGCATATCACGTTCAGACTCATCGATTTCGCGAAAAAGTACTTCAAAACGTTTATAAAGCAGAATACCTTTATCGCTTTTAACCAGGTTAACAGCCTCTTGCTTACTCCCTTCCTTAACGAGTTCTACTGCTTGAATAACCTCGTTGACCTTGGCCTTGGTTAGCTTAAGCAATTCCTCAATTCTTACAGTTTGCTCATCGATATCAGACGAAAAAGAGCTCACCTCCACTTCGTCCATTAACTCGCCGATAACGCCAAGCGATTCAGTGTAGTCAGTGAGATATTCTTCGTCATCTGTAAGCATGTAGCCTCGCTGGCCTGACTCCACTCGGAGCACAGCAACGTGAAGCCTGTTTACCGCATTAATTACTCGATTAGTTGTAAATAATCTGGCTTCAAGTGCCGAGAGGTCGTTGAGTGTGCTTACCACGTAAAAAGAGTTTGCTGTCATAACGACAATGATGACAACAACCAAAATTATCCAGCTGTAGATGGAAGACAGAACTTTAGAGATCATTTATTTGTTCCGGATCATTTTTGCCTAATTCTGATGTCATTTCAGATAGGGTTTCGCTGCAGTCTTTTGCACTGCTTATTATTTTATCCAACGCAGCCAGTGCTTTCTCAGGAGCAACGTCTCCGTTCAAGGCCATTTTTACTAGCTCTGCCTGCATAGATATTCTATTTAACGGCTTCCGAGCATCATGTACAAAAACACCCAGTCGTGAAAACTCTTCGCTAGTCATGTTTAATACCTCTTATTATTCATCTTTGCTTAGGTCGCCGTAAGCATGAAGACGGTTGTATAGGGTTTTAGTACTTATTCCTAACATTTCTGCTGCAGTAGTCTTATTGCCACTTACTTTCTCTAAGGTGGCGTAGATGAGCTCTTTTTCTACATCTTCAATGGTTCTTCCCGCTTGAAGGGCAGGTGTCGTACTTTGCTTTTGTGCAAAAGGAGATTCAATAGTTTTAGGTAATTCAATCTCACTCTTTTCTGGGTCGCTCATGATAGCTGCACGGTGAACAAAGTGTCTTAACTCACGAACGTTACCTGGCCAATCGTAGGCTTGAAGGGTCTCTAGCTGATTATCTTCCCACTTAAAATTAGAGCCGTTGTCTTTGTTAAACTCTGCAATAAAAGTTTTTGCCAAAAGAGGAATGTCTTCTTTTCTTTCACGCAAGGGAGGAATGGTAATTGGGAAAACAGCCAGTCTGAAATAAATGTCTTCACGCAACACTTTGCTCTGTGCGATCTCTTCCATTGTTCTATTTGTTGCAGAAACCACACGGCAATTTACCGGAATTGACTTTGTGCCACCTACGCGAAGCACTACTTTGTTTTCGAGTACGCGCAAAAGGTTAGGCTGCATATCGATAGGCATTTCTGTGATTTCATCCAAGAAAAGGGTACCACCCTCTGCCTGTTCAAAAACGCCTTCTTTACGACCTACCGCACCTGTGAAAGCGCCTTTTTCATGACCGAACAGTTCACTACCAATCAATTCTTTAGAAAATGCACCACAGTTTGTGGCAATGTAAGGGCCCTCACTTTCTGAGGCTCGGTGAATTGCAGCAGCAACAACTTCCTTACCCACACCACTTTCGCCTAACAACATTACGTTAGCGCTGGTTTTGCTGACTCTTGAAATGAGTTTGTATAACTCTTTCATCACGGGTGATTCGCCAATAAGCAAGTCGAAGTGTTTTTCAATCTTTTCTTCTGCTGGCGCTTTTGCTTTTGGTTTCTTACTTAGTACCGCCTCAATTTCTTCACGTTGAATTGGTTTTACAAGATAGTCTACGGTGGGTCCACACAACCCTTTTATTACACTCTTTACTGAAGGATGGCCTGTAATGAGAGTTACACGGGGTCGCTTAGGCAGCGCATCAAGTTCGTTGAATAGGTGAGCACCGCTTCCATCGGGCAGCATAAAATCTAACAGCACATGATCGAATGTTTCTTTCTCAAGCCAGTCACGGGCTTCTGCTAACGTAGCAGCGGTCAATACGTCATGACCTAAAAATTCAATGATAGTACAAGCTACTTCTGTAAACTCGGCGTCGTCATCAACTAAAAGTACGGTTAGCACACGGATGTCCTTCTCTATTACTTTCCATCAAAAATATGGAATAAAATCAATGTTATATTTTTACCACAATGAGAGAGAAAAGGTAACTGGATAGCTCTTTGTAGTCACACATTTCTATGCATTGTGTTTTCGTTTAACGGTAATACCACATTCAATTTAAGCGCGTTGCTCATAGAAACACATTCCCTTGAATTCATTGTTACGATTTTACTATCGCAATTCGCACTAGAAATTTAATTTGTTAATTTAATAATGAGTGTTACCAATTTACACACTGCTGCAAAAAGTATTCCCAATAATTTGCAAATTCTACTGTGGAGAGGCGCTGGCACATTTTTCGCACAAATCTGAATACGATCTACTTTTCTGAAAATAAGGGTGTGGATGTCATTTGGCGAGTATTTGCGCTCTTTTCGTCCGTATCTCGCCCCTAAAATTAGTGGAATACAAGATAAATTGTATCAAAGGAACTGAAAATGTGGGCAAAAACAGCTGAAAGATCAATGACATTGACTGAGCTGCTGACGAAAATGCAGCCGCGGTCAAAGCAAAACATATTTTATTTCGGAGATTTTTGGGAAGTCATGGAAAAGCGCGGCTTTGGTCCCATGTTAGCGCTCCCTTCTTTTATTGCTTGCACCCCTGTCGGCGCCATTCCTGGAATTCCATCTTTAACAGGTGTAACGATTTTACTTATTGCATTGCAAATTTTACTCGGTAGTAGGCACCCTTGGTTGCCTCGAAAAGTAATGGATATACAATGTGAGGCTCATCGACTACGCGATATGCTTAAAAAAGTAAAGCCCTATGCAGCACGGGTTGACCGCTTTCTCGTTCCACGTTGTTTCTTTATGAGGCAGCCTGTGTTTCGCTCACTGATTGCATTAAATTGTGTAGGGTGTGGCTTAGTGATGATACCCCTCGAACTAATTCCATTTATGGGGTTAATTCCAGCATTAGCAGTATTCATTATGTCCGTAGGAATGGCAACAGACGACGGCGCAGTGGCTTTGGTAGGTGTGTCGATCTCACTATTTGGCTTTGTACTAGGTTTTCAACATTTACCGGCGGCGGTTAGCTAACACAAGTTATTCAGTGCAAGAGTCCAACATGAATTCCGAATTGGGCAAGTTCATTGTTTGGTACCTCAATTCCCCCATAAATGCTCGAGCTGCTGGACCTAATGTATCTCCATCTTCAAAGGAAAGATAAAGAAGTGCTTTTCTTAACGCAGCATTGTTATCTATGGGAAGTGGAACCAAAGTTCCATTTTCTAATTCGTCTTTTATTATTGCAATAGGTAGCCACGCAAAGCCTAAGCCCTGAGCAATGATATCTAACGATGTTCTTACGTGACTCACTGTCCAGCGTTGTTCTGCTCCTAACCAACCAACATCTGCTTTGCGCTCTGCGGAAGAGTCGCGGACGACAATCTGGCGATGACTTTTTAGGTCTTCTAAAGTAAGGGTTCTATTCAATTGATGTAAGGGGTGCTCGGAATGAGCAACAGCGGCGAACTCAATTTCACACAAATCTTCACTAAACCCACTCGGAAAGACAAAGGGAGAGATGCCCAAATCTACTTTTCCGCTGCTTAACAATGCATTTGCACCACTAAGTACGGTCTCTTCTATTTCTATACGCAGTAGGGGAAACTCAGCAGAGACTTTAGCAAGCACGTTATAGAGCAATTCAGAAGGAAAAATAATATCCACAGCTATGCGCAGCGTTGTTTCGGTCCCCACTTTTAAACTACTCGCTACTTCTTCAAGCTTGTGAGCTTCGTTAAGCAAAAACGAGGCGCGACGATACATAAGCTCGCCTTGTGGAGAAAGCTTAACTTTACGGCCAATATTTTCAAACAGTGCTACACCGATAGCACTCTCTAGTTTTTGAACCGCGTGATGCACACTAGATTGACTTTTATGTACTTCTGCAGCTGCTTGATTGAAGCCACCTGCATCAACCACGGCTTTAAACATTCGCCATTGTTCTAATGTGGATTTAAGCATACGCGCCCTCTACTTATGTGTTGAGAGAGTTATAGCATAGTCCTATAGTACAAGTCATTTTTCGAGTGCTTGGTTGATGGTAGGTACAGGGCAGGTTACAACTGATACATCGTCGTATCCCATACGCATTAGTTGCTCAGCTGCTAATTTCGCACGAACACCAGATGCACAATGTATGTAAAGTGGTACCGATGCCTCTTTGAATTGCTCTAGCGCTTTCATTTCTAACACGCCCCTAGGAATATTGAGAGCAGAAGGTACCGGTTGGCTTTCTGCTTCTTTGCTCTCCCTTACATCAATGAGTGCTCCATTGTTGCTAGATAACTCTTCAAAGGCTTGTTCAGCAGTTATACAACGAATGTCGAAGTCAATATTTTTAATTCGAGTTTGGATATCTATTAGCATGGCGCTTCCATTATCTAACTGCGTCTTGCGACTAAAAAATAAGGTTAATCTAATATATTGATTGAAAAACGATAAGACAATATATATTGCCGAATTTCATCGCATATAATGGCAAGTCGGCAGAATAGTTTATACTTTAGTATAATAAAAGGCTAAATTGTTGTCAGAATACTTTATAGATACGGAGCGTTTATGTCTGAAGATATGGTAATAGGTTCAGAAGACATTATGGAACACGCAGCGGAAGCTGAGATTTTCCTAAAGCAATTTGCGAATAAAACACGTCTTTTGGTGCTTTGTTCGTTACTGAAAGAGGAAAAGTCGGTTACCGAACTACTAGAAATAATCGATGTTTCTCAGCCTGTGATTTCTCAGCATCTTGCATTGCTGCGAGAATCAAAAATGGTAGCGACTAGAAGGGAAGGCCAAACAATTTACTATCGCATTGTTGATGAACGCGTAAAACGCCTTATAGCGCTGATGGACGAATTTTTCTGCGAATAGCCTATTCGTGTTGGCAGTTTAAACTACAATGTCCGCGGAATGACGGACATTGTATGATTTAGCACGTCTTTAGCGTTTTATCTAAGCTTATCTATCAAGCTGTTTGCACAACATATCAATATAATCGTCTTCTGAAATTCTATCGCTATCAACCTCTGGTCTATTAACTAACTCGTCATGACTGAGTTTCACTTCAACACTGTGCGCAGCCCAATCGATATTTTTAATATCATTCGGCAATAACGCTAGATGTTTGCCACCAGGAAGCCAGTTATTGGTATCAACAACCAGCATTACAATTTTCCAACTTCGGGTGTCTATTATAAAGTTACTAATGTGCCCAACGTTATCGGTGGTAGTAGCAACTTCATAGCCTCCCACTTCTCCAACAGCCCTTAAATGATTACTGGCTTTTTGGGGGTGAAGTGTTTCAGACTCTTCCGCTTGTTGTAATTCAACAAGTTCATTGGGGTGTGCAAACTCACCCCACGCTCCTGGACCAATCCAGTAGTAACCGTAGCCAAAATATTTAAAGAGGTTTTCCTCGTACTCACGAGAGACGGGCTTATGCTCGTCGATTGATGGGCTGTTCTTTAGCTTTTCAACAGTCATATTTATATGGACAGTGTCATCATCGTACACAAGTTCTGTCACGGCGATGGGAGATATAACTACTTTTCTGCTAAGCGGAAGCCACGTATTTGTATCCGCGACCAGATAACGTACGGTAAACGTCTCATCGTCAAAAAGAATATCGCGTACGCCTCCTACTTTGTCATCAACGGCATGGATGGAAAAGTGGGTAAGCTGTTTTGAACTAATGATCATCGCGCGTCTCCTTTGCTAGGGCTCTTTGTATAGAGCAACAGTTTTCATTGGTTAACGTCACTCTTTATAACTCTAAGTGTAGACAGTCCTTAACCTTTCTTCATTTTCTTCTTGCTTAGAGTTGATTGAGATCATTTATCTGTAAAAACAAAAAAGCTCGCCAGAGCGAGCTTTTAACGTGCATGTCAAAATTAGGCTACATCGAACTCTTCTTCAGAATAATCGTCGTCGTAATCTGATTGATTGCTAGCACTGCTGTGCAGGGTATAGAAATGCTTTTTGCCTCGTGCCAGCTTGACGTATTTTGCCCACGCTTTTTCGAGGTTATTTGCTGCTTCAACTTCGCCACTAATGAACTTCACGAAGTGTTGCTCGTCTTCGCTTTCTGGTGATAGAACACCACTTTCAAGACCTAATAAGGTCTTGCCGTAGTTGGTTAAAATATCAGCTTCAGTAATACTAAAATCCCCAGATTTGCGAAATCCATAGGGAAACTTTTGACGGTCAATAAACGGTTTTGCAGATAGTCGAATAGCTAAACTTTTCATGTTGTACCCAACGTAATGTTTTGTTCAGCGCACTTTTAAGTTAAATAAAAGCAAAGATAAAACAAAAGATTTTTTTCTTATCAATAAAAAATTTTCAACAGAGTAAAAAAATGGAACGTGAGGAAATTTTTATTAAATCTGCGCTTAGTTGAATAAGGTGGAATGCATCTTCATTAATTCATAATGTTCTGAAATATATACGTATTTTTGAATTCCTCTTCTGCTTTCTCTATAGGCGCATTGTCACAAAAATGACACACATGCTTGCCAAATACGTCTGTGAAACTACAGTAAAAATGCCATCAAAAATTCTTGTCGCTACGATGATTAAAATTCGTTTTCTATTTAGCCGCTTGGGATAATAATTGAGGGGTTGTTAATAACCCTGAGAAGTCGATGAGTAAAGACTATCGTTACCAGCGTGATGAATGGGACTCGGTAGAAGAGGAAGATCTTCACGCTAAAAAACCAAACTCTAAACGTCAAAGTGCCGTGAAGGTAAAACAGAAGCGAGACTTGCAACGACGCGAAAAGCAGCGACGTTTGCATCAAGAAGAGTATTAATTGGATTTTTAGTTAAGCACACCGTTTTAAACGGTGTGCTCTGTGCATTTGTATTTACTTGCCGTATCATCTGTGTCAGTTTAGACCCACATTAATTCGGTTATACATCTAGCATGGATATACGCTTTCTTACCACCTTTATAGAGGTGGCGAAAACCCGCCATTTCGGCAAAGCCGCTGAAAATCTCTACCTTACTCAATCTGCCGTTAGCGCGAGAATAAAACTTCTAGAGGAATACTTCCACACTACGCTATTTATAAGGCAGCGAAACAGTATCCAACTCACCCAGTCGGGAGAGAAGCTGCTTCCCTATGCCAAGCAATTGTGTGTTACGCTTAACGAAGCAAAACAAGAACTGCAAATTCAATCGTCTGAGTACGTGGTTTGTGGAGCAACACAGCTTGCCAGCGAATTACTGCTGCCCACAATGCTAAGTCACCTTCATAACTCATTTCCAGATTGGTCTGTAAAAGCTGAAGTTTTAACGCTCGACTCGCTGTCACGTCAACTACACGAGAGAGTAACAGACCTTGCTTTTTCCACTGAGCCGCTAAAGTCTGAAGAGGTGAATAGCGAGGTAGTAATGGAGCATGAATTAGCACTATATCGTGTAGGTGAGATTTCCGATGTTGTTGATGCAGCTGATTTCGTAGCAATTGACTGGGGTGCTAAGGCGAGAGACTGGCTTCTCACCGATTATCCTCAGCTGCGAGATGCAAAGTTAAGGACAAACTCGTTAAGCCTTGCATTGAATAACTTACTCAGCGAAGGGGGAGTAGCCGTGCTGCCCACTAATATCGAAAAGCAGATACCAGCCAATGTCAATGTAACTAAAATAAGAACCCTTGAAAACGTAACATTAAAATTATACATACACAGTATGAAGCAAATACGACGCGTTGGTCTTTCACAGATAATAGACAGTGTGTCTACAATAAGTTGAATGCGACTAATAGCTTTTGCGTGAGTGCCGTCATGTACGGCGCAAAATTGACAGAATTTAAAAGAGAGTCCTATGTCTCAAATACATCCTTTATTAGAAAAAAACGCTTTTCAACGCTTAGAAGCTAGCCTTGCGACCATTAAAGCCGATCAAAAACTGTTTATCCTCAAAGACGAGCATGGCTGCGTAATGCTAACTACCGATGAAGAAGACGGAGTACCGGTTTGGCCTGACGCTGAGCTCGCGCTCTTGTGGGCTACAGAAGATTGGGCGCACTGTGAAGCGATGGAACTTACAACTGAAGAGTTTTTAGCTAAGTGGGTTCCCGGTATGACGCAAGACGAGCTTATGGTTATTGTTTGTCCTGTTCCAGCAGAAGAAGGTGAGGTAATTTCACCACAAGACTTTGCTGAGTATCTTTAATCAGCTATCAGGCGGACTTTTGTTTTGAGGGTGCTGGGTGATCTCAAGCTTATATAGGAGGGTAACTATTCAATAAGTAGATATAGTGAGTTCAAGTACTTATCTACTAGATACGTAGCACGTTATATGTATCCTTCTCGTTACCCTAAAACTCAAGGAGGCGTTATGTTTACTGAACAGCCAACAATGAACAGCTTATTTAGTCAACTCGGCCTAGGAAGTTCTGACGAAGAAATCGCTGAATTTTTTGAAACACATCGAGGGCTGAATAAAAGCCAGCATTTACATGAAGCACCTTATTGGAATGAAAGTCAGTCCGCATTTTTAAAAGATGCTATTGTTGAAGATGCTGCGTGGGCTGAAGTTATCGACCAGCTTAACGCAGAATTGCACGAATAACTTTTAAGCTTTTATCTTCAGTTTTCGTTGGTTGAATATAACTTTTTAAGAAGGCAGTAAACACCTTGTTGTACCCAAACATTGATGACTTGTGGTTTGTCCCCCTAGGCGGGACCGGCGAAATTGGTATGAATTTGAATTTATACGGACACAATGGTCAATGGTTGATGGTGGATTGTGGAGTGTCATTCGATGAGCCCCTCGTTCCGAGGTACAAAAGTGGTGATGGCGAAGAAGAAGAAGGAAGTGCTTCGAAAAAGGGCACCACGCACCGGGTAGTGGCGCCTGATCCGTCTTTTATCGCTAAGCAAAAAGATGCGTTAGCGGGGATTGTGATCACTCACGCTCATGAGGATCATGTTGGGGCTATTCCTTACCTTTGGGAGCGATTCCAGGCGCCCATTTATACTACATCATTTACTGCCGAAGTCTTACGACGCAAGCTAGCTCGGAGCAAGCTTGCGAATCGTATCCCCATTGTTGAAGTGGATGCTGGCGACACTCGGCACATTGGCTCTTTCAGCGTGAGCTGGTTGGCTATTACACACTCCTTGCCTGAGCCCTTTGCCCTTAAAATTGAAACTCTCGCAGGTACTGTTTTACACACTGCTGACTGGAAAATTGACGCCAATCCCATTACGGGTTCGCCTTTTGATGTAAACCTCTACAAACAGCTGGCTAATGAAAACATTCTTGCGTTAGTCGGTGATTCTACTAATGCTCCTAAGCCTGGATTTTCGATTTCGGAAAGAAACTGTTATGACGGTTTACTCAGTACTATTTCCCCGCTTAAAGGTAGGGTGATTGTGGGTTGCTTTGGCAGCAACATTGCAAGGCTTGTTTCATTGGCTAGAGTTGCTAAAAAAACGAAGCGATACATGGCGCTATACGGACGTTCCTTGTTAAACATGTACGGCATTGCAAAGCAACAAGGAATTTGGCCCGATGATTTACCGATAACCGACCCTCAGCACCTGGGTTATTTACCCCCACACGAAGTTTTAGCAGTGGCTACCGGAAGTCAAGGCGAGAAAAATACAGCGTTAGCCCGGCTGGCTCGGGACAATCATCCACACTTAAGTTTGGACAAAGGTGATACCGTCATATTTTCATCCATCGTTATTCCAGGCAACGAAGAGAGTGTAGGGCGTCTAAGTAAAGCGTTATCGGCGAAAGGCGTAGCGGTGATTCATAGTGAGGACAGTGCCTTACCTATACATGCCAGTGGTCACCCTTGCGCAGAAGAGCTAAAACTCATGTATAACTGGGTAAAACCTAAAATCGCTATTCCGGTTCACGGTGAGCACCTGCATTTACAAGCACACGCCGATATAGCGAAAGCCTGCGGTGTAACTAAGCACTATGTGGGTCAAAATGGCGATCTGTATCGGTTATCTCCGCAACCAAGCATTCGCCGTCAAGTTGTACCAGTAGGGCGAGTCCCTGTTAAACAAGATTAACAATAGTTCACTCTTCCGGTAGTGTGCTTTGGGCGCTATTTATTTCGCAAAATTAAGTAGAATTAGTTTACTAATATCAATGTGATAGCCTTATCGCGAAGGTTTGTAAAAACCTTGTTTCGAAACTGCCCATGTTTCGAACATTCTGGTACACTTAATTACATAATAAAAATTTAAACTATGCGAACAACTTTCGATGAAGTTTTTATCCTACCTGATGCTTTTGGCTTTTACTGTTTGTAATTATGCAGAGGCTTCTCCACGACTTACCAACCCAGTTTTCCAATCGCTTTCGACAAAAAATGGTCTTCCTCAGGATGTCGTAAACGACATTGTGATAAGTGACGATGGGTTCGTCTGGATTGCCACCGACGGTGGTTTAGTTCGCTGGGACGGCGTAAGAACTAAACGGATAACAGATTCGACTAATACGCTGCTCGATTCGTCAGTATACAGATTAGCGCTGCAAGGTTCTAAAGCGCTTTGGTTTAGCATTTATGGACAAGGCAACTATTACCTTGATTTTTCTACGCAAAAAGTCATTCAAATAGAGCCAGCGAGTTATCACGAATTTGAAGAGCATGTTCAACATGCCGAGACATTTCACTGGTACACCCCAAATGAATTGGTCCTTGCGCTCAATGAGGAAGTGCAGCTATTTGATACTGAAAAAAACAAACTAACTAGCATCGCTAAGCTACCTTCAGAGCTTTTAGAGAATAATCATATTATTCGTGCTGCTATCACTATTGATGATACCTTGCTGGTAGCGACATCCAAAGGCGTTTATGTAAAAAATATACAGGACACAGAGCAGCCGCTTGTTAGCTTGGATTACTTAGGCGAGACACCACAGAATATTGACAATATTAATGCAAAATTTCTGCTGTTGGATGAGCAGAACAGAGTATGGATTTCAACGGTACTTGGGGTATTCGTCGCACAAAAAGAAGACTTTTTAGCGCAAGTAAACGGGGTTAAAGAAGGTGTGTTTGAGCAAGTTGTCACTGACAGAAATGTGTGGACTATGGTTCAGCACAAAGACAATTCGTTCTGGATGGGCACTAATAAAGGCCTGTATCAACTGGTTGAAACATCGAGCGGCTGGAAGAATGAACATATTTTAGAGCCCAATAACGGCTTTACAGAAATCTCTAATAAAAAAATTACAGCAATAGCGAAAGACGAGGCTGACAATTTGTGGATGAGCTCGGTCTACGCAGGCGCGCTATACTTTGGAGTCAAAAGTGCTGACATTTTTGCTATTCAGAATGAACGAGCGGCAGTAAAGAGCGCACTGACCAGTCATGTGGTGTGGACTTTCGCGGAAACAGAGCCCAATAAAATTTGGATAGGTACTGAAAATGGACTCAACCACTACAACTTCACAACAAACACTTCTGAAAAGTTTCTTTATTTCGACGACGAAGTATATGGTAAGGGGACGGTAGATAAAATAATTCCGTTGCAGGAAGGAAAGTTGTTAGTCAGCACTTATGAAGGTATACGACTATTCGATCCGAAAACAGAAGAAATATCTCGTCCTGAAGTAACAAATAGGGGAGATAACACTGTCTTCGACACCTATATCCCCGGTATGATCTTATCTAATGAAGGCATTTTATACTTTATTGGATATGAGGGCTTTTTTAAGTACGACGTTTATAAAAAAACCGTTACTCCACTAGAGTTAGACCCACGAGTCTTCGACATCAATTTCTCTTACGGCTTTATCGGCCAGTCTACATATCACAAAAATAGGTTGTTCTTGGCTACCAAGGGGGGATTGTGGTTAGTCGATCCTGCAACGTCGCAACATGAACTGGTTTATCGTTTTCCAGAGGCACAGCGAGGAAACGAAAGCTCAATATCATCATGGGTCATTGACGACATGGGCGTACTTTGGCTTGCCTATAGTGGAGTCGGTCTAATAGGCGTCGATGTCGACACGTTCGAACCGCTATACAATTTAAACGACACCAATATTTTGTTATCAAACATAGTGTATGGGCTTCAAAAAGATGAGTTTGGGAGCATTTGGTTTAGCTCCCATAAAGGTCTTCACAGATACGATCCCTCCACGGCACAAATTAAAAATTTCATATACGGTCGAGAGTTAAGTGTTTCTGAGTTCAATCAGGGTGCTTCACTGAAACTTAATGATGGAAGGCTAGCTTATGGTTCAACAAGCGGTGCCGTTGTATTTTCGGCCTCACAGATTGAAAGCTTGGATACAGACAGAAGTTTGCTCAGCAAAAAGACGGCGATCACAGAAGTAGCGGTAGACAATCGTGTGCTTAGCCAACCCCTCAAAAACTTAAGCGGCCATCACTTTAATTTAAACTATGAAGACTATGGATTAACGATCCACTTTTCTTCGCTCACTATGTCTGGAACAGGCAAAGTAAAATATTACTATAAGCTTCTTAATGGTGACCGCGTGGTTACTGAAGGCGTTACCGACGATGCGAAGATAACCTTTACCAATATTGAGCCAGGCGATTATGTTTTCACCGTGGCACCTACGCCTGGTAGCTTCGACTTTAGCGTGCTGCCGGCGGAAATTACTCTATCTATGCCTCATGCTCCGCTTCGTTCACCTCTCGCGTATTCTATATATGCCACTCTCGTTGCCGGTCTTTTAGTGGCTTATTTACTGTCTAGACAGCGTCAGCTATTTAGGCTTCAGAAGGCACAGCAACAGGTTACTTTATTTAGCGATGCGTTTAGACAAACCCGAGACTGGGTATTAATTTTTGATAAAGATAAGCGGTTGGTTGCCGCTAATCCTGCCTTTGAGCAAGTATTTGGATTTAACAACAGAGAGCCACTGCCTAAACAGTTGGCTCGCCTATATTTGCGTTATCCCAACCTTAATCGGCATCTTTCGGGCAAGTTGCCTGAAATGCAAGGCGGTGACTTTTGGAAAGACGAGACTGCTATTGATGGTGCTGACGGTAAGCGTTATGACGTTTTGATAGATATTACAGCGGTAAGTGGCGAAACTAATGACCCTGAACACTACCTGATTGTAATATCCGACATTACCGAGCAAAAAAATGCAGAGCGTAAGCTGCTTAAAATCGCCACATACGATAGTTTGACTGGCTTAGTAAACAGAACACTATTGCTAGACCGACTTGAGCACGCCATAGGGCTTGCACGTCATCACGATCATCGCGTGGCGGTGATGTTTGTAGATTTAGATAGATTCAAAGGAATCAATGATTCTTTAGGTCATGATTATGGCGACAAACTACTGCGTATTGTCGCTAATAGAATGCGAAACCTGGTGGCAGAATCGGGAACGGTTGCCCGTCTTGGTGGCGATGAATTTGTTATTGTCATTGAAGAGGTGGGCGCCGACGATGATTTAAGCTCATTTGTAGCACAAATTATCGAATCGGTAGAAACACCAATTTCATTGGCTGATGAGGTACTGCGTGTTTCTTGTAGTATCGGCGTTGCTTTCTACCCTGAAGATGCGTCTGAACCCGCAGAGCTTATTAAGCAAGCTGACGTTGCTATGTATAGCGCTAAAAAAGATGCGTTGAGCGGATTTACTTACTTTACAAGTGATATGAATGAGCGCGCAAAAACGCGGCTGCAGATAGAAAACAAGGTAAAGCGCGCATATTCAGATGACTGCTTCTTTAATCATTACCAGCCAATAGTAGATGCAAGAACTAATAAAACGGTTGGAGTAGAATTGCTACTTAGGGGGAGGTTAGACGACGAACCGCTATTCCCCGATCAGTTTATTCCTGTTTTGGAAGAGCTTAAATACATCATTGAAGTAACCCGTCAAGCCATGCGCCGGGCGGCTGAAGATTTGTCATCGTGGTACGAACAAGGTTTCAATGGGTATGTGTCAATTAACTTATCAGCCCTTCACTTTAAGACTGAGTTTGATTTGAGTGGAGTATTGGGCCTTCTCAATGAGTTTGGTTTACCTAAGGAGGCCTTTAGGTTTGAGATAACTGAAGGCGTATTGATGGATGATAGCGATAATGCGCTAAGACAAATTGAGCGGTTTGTGAAAGAAGGCTTTGTTTTAGCACTGGATGACTTTGGAACTGGCTATTCGTCACTAAGCTATTTGAAACGTTATCCATTATCGGTTTTAAAAATCGATAAAAGCTTTGTTAATGAGATGGCACCGGGTAATGCCAACGAAGCCCTAGTAACAACTACCATAGCTCTCGCTACTAATTTAAAAATGAGTTGTGTTGCTGAAGGCGTTGAAACACAGGCACAGGTTGACGAACTTATCGGAAAGGCCTGCTATTTCCATCAAGGGTATTTTTACGCAAAGCCATGCTCGGCAGATGAAATAGTACCTATTTTGTTTAAAAATTGGTCTGAGTGAACGTATTTAGTAGCGGTTTTTAATGCTAAACAATCATAAAGAGTGAAAAGCCGCATATATAAAAAAACTAAATCTAGCGCTCAAAGTGTTGTTATTCATCGCAAATAATGTAAACGCTTGTTTAAAAAGCTTGTTTTTCAATAAAAAATGAGGCTTATTAGAAGTCTGTGAAATCATTGTAAAAATGAGCTACATTATAACAACATATGAGTGACTTATGCCGCTAGACATGACAGCAAACGCAAATACCACGGAAGTAATAACATCGCCATTAAGTATGTTGTACCACTGGGAACAAAGCCGTGGGAACGATGTATTTCTTACGCAGCCTATTAAAGGTGAATATCACGACTACACTTGGAAACAAGTTGCGGAGCAAGCCCGAAAGGTGGCGGCACGTTTACGTGAACTAGATTTCCCACAAGGCAGCCGTATTGGTATCTTTTCTAAAAACTGTGCAGAGTGGTTTATTGTCGACCTGGGCATAATGATGGCAGGTCACGTGTCGGTGCCTATTTTCTCTACAGCTGGCCCTGACACGGTTCATTACGTGTTGAAACACGCTGATGTACAACTGTTGTTCGTAGGAAAGCTAGATAACACCGCCGAACAGGTAGCTTCAATTCCTTCTGAATATCTAACTGTTGCCTTCCCTTATCCAAACATTGCGACTAAACAGCAGTGGAAAGAATTTATGGATATAGCGCCGATAGCAGATTCACCCGTGCCAGACATGGACGATATGATGACAATCATTTATACGTCTGGCAGTACCGGTCAGCCTAAAGGGGTGGTGCACAGTTACAACACGGCTTGTTGGGCAGCGCGTCGCTCGCTCGACCAGCTAGGTATCAATGAAAACGATCGCACTATGAGTTATTTGCCACTTGCGCACATCACAGAGCGTGTGCTTGTAGAACTTTCAAGCTACTACAGTGGTGGAAAAATTCATTTTGTTGAAGACTTAGCTACCTTTCAACGGGACGTAGGCCACTGCCAGCCAACACTCTTTATTTCTGTACCTCGCCTTTGGACGAAGTTCCAAATGGGCGTGTTAGCGAAAATGCCACAGAAAAAGCTAGATACCTTACTTAAAATACCCTTCCTGAACAAAATCGTTGCCAAGAAGATTCGAAATGGCTTGGGCATAAATAATGCGCGTTTATGGGCGAGCGGTTCAGCCCCATTGGCGCCTGCAGTAATTGAGTGGTTTGCGAAGATCGGTATCTACATTTCCGAAGGGTGGGGGATGACTGAAAACAGTGCCTACGGTACTGGTAGTGTACCTTTCAGACATGACAAAATTGGCTGTATCGGTAAGCCTTATGATGGTGTCGATATTCGCACATCAGAGGAAGGCGAAATTCAGGTTAAGTCGCCATGCAACATGCTGGAATATTACTTAGAACCTGACAAAACCGCTGAAGTGTTCACCGAAGACGGCTACTTGCGCACCGGCGACAAAGGCGTCATAGATAACGATGGCTACGTTAAAATTACCGGTCGCTTGAAGGACATTTTTAAAACGGCCAAGGGTAAATATGTGACGCCTGCACCCATTGAAGCTAAATTTATGGAAAACCCTATTGTAGAACAGGTGTGTGTAACAGGTACAAATCTGCCTCAGCCAGTGGCGTTGTTAGTGTTAAGTGAAGAAGCGCAGAAGAAAGACAAAGCCAGCATTGAAGCTAGCCTCAAGAAAACGTTTGAAGCTATCAACACTAAATTAGAAAGCCATCAGGTAATGGATCGCGTAGTAATAATGAAAAACGAGTGGAGTATTGAGAACGATTTACTTACCCCAACGCTCAAGGTTAAGCGCCATGTGTTAGAAGAGCGATTTGTTGACATTATACAAGGTAACTATAGCGATAAATTGGTGTGGGTTGACGCGTAAGTCGCCTGTTTCGGAATATTTATCTAGTTAGATTAAAAAAGCTCTGTCCTTGGACAGAGCTTTTTTGTAGTAGCC
>NZ_JAZETN010000021.1:0-55784 GCF_036864475.1 Alteromonas sp. S005
ACATGACCTCAGTTCAACGAAAAAGGTAACGTTCTTAATGAGAAAAATTCGTGTTGCTAAGTACATCAATGAATATCTGGCCGACGATCCCGTTTCATCTCAAACGGTTATAAACTGGATAAAAAATGGAGAACTGAAAGGTGCAAAGCGTGGTGGCATCTGGCTAGTTCATGTTGATGATACGCATGAGTCAATGACATACCAATCTCCTAAGGATGAGTGTTTCAATATCCTCATGGGGGCTAACTGATGGATTTGGTGATAGTGGGACGTAAACGAAAAATTGAAAATACAGATTTGCCGTTAGGACTTTATTCACGCCCATTGCGAGGCAAAACCCGTTACTTTTATCGCAATGCAAAAGGAAAGGACACTTACTTTCCTATTGAATATAAACTTTCCGATATTCAGGCGTCTGTTGTCGAGTTTAATGAAAAAAACCGAAACAGTGCAGAATCTTTGAAGCATCGCTCAGATAAGTACAATGTATCGGTATATAAGATATGGCCGAAGATCAAAGAAAATCTTGATGAAGAGAACGAAGGTAAATCTAAAAATACACTGGAAACGTTTGAGAGAGATTGTTCTCGTTTTATCGAATTTTTCGCAAACTACTACACTAAAGATATCACACTAGAAGATGTGAACGAGTATCTTAATGAGTATCACGCAGATGCGTCAGTTAACGTTCGAAATAGAAAAATTCATTTTTTAAGAACTGTGTTTGCCGAGTTTACGGACTTGAGCTACATGGAACGAAACTGCGCGAATGACAAAAAAATTAAGAAAAAGTCTAAAAAAGCTAAATTAAAAGCGCCAGTTCGTATCTCAAAGTATGCGATCATGATGATGGCTGATGAAGCTGAACCTTTTCTTAAAACAGCAATAATGCTCTCACTTCAAACGTGTCACGCGGTTAATGAGATTGTGAACCTAAAATATTCAGACTGTCACTATTTTTCTAGTCCTAAGGTGTATTGCACTGAAACAGAAACCTATTTAGAGCCTAGCGAAGATACTCCGCAAGAACTTTTAGTCCATGGCATGATGTGGATTTCTCGCGAGAAGAACCAACACACTGCTGCTTCGAGAGTTGAGATTCCGATTACTGACGAAATGATGGCTACGATTAAGGTTTCGGTGCAAGATTTAGGTGAGGCTTTCGTTAAGGGTAAGGAGCCAAGCTGCCCTTACATTGTTCACCGTCAAAAACGTTACCACAAAGTTAATTACTCCGATGATTTTAATCACCCATGGCAACTGAAGCCTAGCTATTTGAGCAAAGAGTTTTCGAAATTACGGGATTCGTTACAGTTGTATTCGGACATCGAAGATAGAAGAGATCGTCCAGGGTTTCACGGCATTCGTTCTCTTGCAATTTATCTCCATGATAAGCAGGCTAGGGACGAAGAAATTACGATGAATCGTGCAGCACATTCAGATTTAGGGATGACCCAGCGCTACAAGGAAGGCCATGAAAAATTCAAACGAGTACCTCCATCCACGATTACACTTTAATACTAAAAACCGCCGAAACGGCGGTTTTTTTATGTCCCTAATTTAAAAAATAGGTGTCACAAAATACAGTGCTTTTAGTTTTGTAAGTTACTGTTTTTACGATGTTTGCTGTTTTTTGGGGTTTTACGGATTTTGAGTTGTTATTTAGGTTTGGTTGTGATTTTAAGTTGTTGATTTAAAAGTTATTTGCATGTTTTATTTGATATCCGCTACAACAAATGGGGTGTCAGGGGTCGGAGGTTCAAATCCTCTCACACCGACCAACTTATTCCACCCCATCCAATAACTTACATTACTTTCTAAAGCCTTCCTATTTTTAAGCGTACTCTTTTCGTACTCTTATACAGTTCAATGTTAATTAGGCCTTTGCCCACACGATATTAGTATATATAAAATCATTAACTGATATCCGGTTGAAATTGAAGGCTTACTGAAATGCGATTCCAGCTGTTGATTTGAAGTATAACTGACGTCAATTCTATCAATCCTTGTTTTCCAAACGCATTTTCTACAGTGCTATAAAGCTCCTCTGTGATGGTTGATGAGTGAATAAGCGTTAATGCTTCGGTCCACTCTAATGCGACGCGTTCCTTGTTATCAAAGCAATCCAGTTCTTTCCACGCTGACAGCACATCCAGCCTTGCCTGGTTTTCATTAGATTTTCTTGCTTCATCGGCATGTATATGTTGGCAGAAGCCGCATTGATTAATTTGTGACGCGCGCAGCCTTACTAAATGCAGAAGTTTATGGCTTAGAGCACTTTCGGCGGCGGGGTTAACTAAACCTTGTAGATGTTCAAGAATGTGAGGGTATTCAGAGTAGAATTCAGATTGTTTTATGCGATTGTTCATAATGTTCTCCTTTCATTTAGGGAGTACTATAAACATTTGGTGATTGGCCTAATTGTAAATTTGCGACAACTTTCGCGTTCTATATTGATGAGGTGTTTCTAATGCGAAGGTGCTAAAGGCATGTGTAAAGTGTGCTTGATCGAAATAACCACATGCTAAAGCAACTTCGCTTAGTTGATGGGAAGTACTCCCAAGAAGAGAGCGTGCTTGACGTATTTGAGCGAATTGGTGGAGTTTGTTTGGCGAGAAGCCAAAATTAGCTCTGAATTGGCGCTCAAGTGTTCTTCTGCTTACGCCAAATTGGTCAGCAAGACTTTGCGGGGGTACCAGTAAATTTACTGACTGATAAAGCATGTGCTCCCATTTCTGTGAGCGAGTATCACTGTTTTCAATGATATGTGCTAGCCAGTTTTGTACGGCTGAACACTGGTTATCTATAGATTCTCCTACAAGACTTTCTTGTAATCTTAAATAAGACTCACGCTCTTTTGCTAAAACTTCAACGAATTCGATTTGCTGGTTTTTACTATCGTCGAGCGTAATTCCGAAAAGGTGTTTTAATGCACCGGGCTTAAATCTTATGCTGATTTGCCTACCGGACAGTTTCCAAGGCATGGCACAAACTTTTGTGTGATAGAACAGTTTCGCTTTGCATGCTGAGTGGTCGATGTAGAAGGTCAAACTCGCCCCGGCATCGGGATAAAATTTTTCTGTTGGTGTAGTGGAAGACCCTTTTGGACGATCAATGATCCAGATACATTGCACAAATCTACTGATAGCGTTTATTGGCGTTACGAACGCAATATCAATTCGCTTAAAGCTTGCGGCGGGAATGATATTGTTTATGCTCAAAGTGTACATAATCGTCTTAAATAAGCGCCAAACGGTTCAGAGAGTCATCATCTTACCGTTGTCGCTTTTCGCATCAAGCATAAAATTGTAAGTATAAAATTACTTTTTCAAAAATTCCCGAACAGACGCTAAAACCAATTCAGCACTCTCAATCTGTGGGTAGTGCCCGATATCAGCAAGTTCTACTGTGTCAGGCTTGGGTATGAGTTCTTTATATCTAGTCACCATATGTGCGCCAGAAATAGGATCAGCCATGCCAGCGGTTAGCCGAACCGGAACATCAGCATTTTGAAGGGCACTTACCCAACGCTTTCTGTATTGCTTGCGCTGTTTCATATAGTCCAAAAGCAAATGCATGTATTTGTGGCCATTGTTCTCATTAATAAGCGCCCAGAAATCATTGATGTCTTGGTCTGAAGGGGGCGTATTTGGACCAAAGATGTTGTACATGCTTTTTCGAATGGCGTTTTTGCTCAAAAAAGGAATGAGCAGCCCGCCAATAGGGGAAAGCAGCAGCTTTTGAATGGGTAATGCTTGATGGGCCTCAGGAAAAAGGCCGCCATTTAGCAAATGCAGCGACTCCATACGAAATGAGAGGTTGCCGTCTAACTGACGGGCCATTAATTCCTGCGCAACGGTATCACCGTAATCGTGAGATAGAACGTGAGCATGGGTAATTTGAAGATGCTCCATCAAGGCTTCTATCACCGCGGCTTGTTCTTTTATTCTGTATTTTTTGGGCGCTTTGGTGCTAAAGCCAAACCCCAGCATATCAAGTGTTACGCATTGAAATTTCTGAGCAAGTGCTGGCCATAATTTAACCCAGTCAAAGCTCGCAGTAGGATATCCATGAATCAACAGCAAAACAGGCCCTTCACCTTGGGTAGTGTAGAAAATTTGCTGATCATTAACGGTTATAAATTGGCCAGAATTCCGCCAATGTGAAAGTTGCATCACGAAAAGCCTTGTTATCTTTTTGTAATCAGCTTGCCCTTTGTAAAGCTTTTGGTCTGTCGTAAGCGCGACATTTAAGCCGTACCGTGCTTGTTAAAACCGTTTAGGGAAAAATGGGTGATAGCGTTACAGCAGCACTAACTTTAAACAGGTATACAAACCGTCACCGTAGTTCCTTCCCCCGGGGCTGAGATTAAGTCAATTTCTCCGTTAAATTTTTGGCGCACAAGATTGTACAAGATATTCAAGCCCAAACCGGTGCCGCCTTTGTCACGAGCTGTTGTATAAAAAGGCTCAAACACTTTCTTATGAAGTTCTTCCGGAATGCCTTTCCCGTTGTCTTGAACGCTTATTACAACACCGTTGTCATTTTGGCTACAGCTTACAGCAACTTCATTCGTTTCGTTGGTTACTGATGGGCCAAAGGCATGACGCTGTGCGTTCGATATCAAGTTCGTAAGCAACTGTGCAATAATGCCAGGGCAGGTAGTGATCACTAAATCTGGAGTAACATCTATACTAAGATCTATTTGCTCTTTGCGAAGCATAGGTTTTAATGGGTTACAAACTCGCGGTATATACTCATCCAGCGCGATTTCTTCAATTTCCAGCGAGGTTTGGTCGGCTGAAGTTCGCTTAAAGTCTTGAACTAAGTTCGCGGCCCGCATCAGGCTTGTTTCAGCTAACGTGAGCCCTTCAGTGCAAATCGCTTCAAAATCCTTGAAACCCTCTTCTGTTAATTCACCATTTTCGAAATCTCGATAAATCTCTTTTAGTTCTTCTTTGCAGTTACTCACAGAGGTAAGCGCAATACCTAACGGTGTATTAACTTCGTGGGCAATGCCTGCTACCAGATTTCCTAAAGCGGCCATTTTTTCTGATTCAACAAGCTTTTCTTGGGCAGCCTCAAGCTCGGCAGTGCGATCTTTTACTTTTTGCTCTAGATTTTGGTTAGCTTCTATAAGCTGTTGCTCATAGTCGGCCCGTTCGTTAGCACTTACTGCTCGCCCGTAGAGGTCGGCAAGCGAAGCCGCAAAGACCATTTCATCGGCAAGCCACTCTCGAGCTTGACCTTGGTGTTCACAACAGATTATCCCTATCATTTTCCCGCGGTGGCGAATAGGGACATCAAGCATAGAGCTTATACCCAGGGGCGTTAGATACACTTCAGCAAACTCAAACGTCGCTACATCGGTTAGCGCGTCATGGGCGGCGATTGTTCTACCTGAGTCGAGTGCTTCAAAGTAATGAGGAAAATCTCTTCGCGTGAGCACTAAACTCTCGTTATCAAGATCATTGCCTTTGTCTATAAGCAACGTGCATTGCACAAGGGTTTGGTTTTCATCATATAACCAAATACCCGCTCGAGTAATTTCCAAACCTTCACACACAGAGTTGATAATTAGCCTAGAAGCAATGTCTAATTCACCTTTATCGATGTCTGGGCTTTGGCTAACGCGTAGTAAAATTAACTCTAAGGTTTCTTTCATTCATCTTCGTCCGGTTCTGTGGCACGGATCTCAAGTATTCTATCGAAGTGCTCTAGCATTATATGGGTGATTAGAGGGTCGAATTGTTTACCCGCATTCTCATGAAGGTAAGCTTTTACCTCGTCAACGCTCCATGCAGGCTTGTAGCAGCGTTTAGAAAGCAGGGCGTCAACCACGTCAACAATAGCCATAATACGCCCTTCAACAGGGATGTTATCTCCGGCAAGTCCGTCGGGGTAGCCTTTACCGTCCCATCTCTCGTGGTGGGTCTTGGCAATTATTGCGCCCATTTTTGCAACGATGCGATCAGAATCGGCAAGCAGGTCATAGCCTTTCTGCGCGTGGGTTTTCATTATTTCCCACTCATCAGGGTCGAGTTTTCCCGGCTTATGCAATATGGTCTCAGGTATGCTGATTTTACCCACATCATGAAGGGCCGCGGAGTATCGAATCGTGTCTATGAACTCTCGACTCATATGCAGTTTTTCTGCAAGAAACTCGGTCATCAGAATAACGCGTCTAACGTGACCACCGGTTTCTTTGCTTCGCATCTCGATAGCATCGCTAAGCACCATGATGAGTTCTTTCTGCGTTTTTTGAATATCTTCTTTCTGAGTAAGATTCTGGAAAATAACTGCCACGTTGGATGCAAACATTTCCAGCGTTTTTCTCTGCATTGCATCTAGCGGTTGGTCTAGCTTTACATACAAGATATTGTGGCTGTCTTCGCCAGTGGGATAATAGCCAATAAATAATTTGTCG
The DNA here is from genome assembly GCF_036864475.1 of Alteromonas sp. S005. Classification (NCBI taxonomy): domain Bacteria; kingdom Pseudomonadati; phylum Pseudomonadota; class Gammaproteobacteria; order Alteromonadales; family Alteromonadaceae; genus Alteromonas; species Alteromonas sp. S005. The sequence continues at coordinate 6,428 of NZ_JAZETN010000021.1, forward strand.
CTTTGGAAGTGCGCTTTGTTGGTTAATACTTGTTTGACCTCTTCTTCAATTGCCTCTGGTATGCGTGTTGATATGCCAGGTTCACACAAGCCAACGAGGTCTCCGCTAGCGCCCAGTACTGTCATACTCGTATCGCCATACAAGTCGGTGTGTTGTGTAGAGAGGTAAAGCACTGAATTATTTAGATTGAGAAGTGTAAGCGTTTGTTTAAGTACCGCCGTACCAAATTGAGCTAGAGACTGGCTTGCCAATACAGAAGAGGATGACTTCAATACCTCTTCCATTCCGCGTTTTCCTCGCTCTATGGTCTGTATATCGCGATAAGAGCGAATAGCCGTATAAACGCACGATTTAAGCTTGAGTGAAGAAAGCTCTGTCTTGGCTTTATAGTCATTGATGTCATACCGTCTGATAACATCCTCTTCAGGCGCTTGACCAGGCTGACCTGTTCGCAATATTAGTCGGGTAACGTGGTTTTTGAGTTCATTGCGAACGGCATCTACCAGCTTTAAACCTGCATCGTCGGTTTCCATCACAACGTCGACAAACGCTAGCGCAATATCAGGATTAGCTTTAAACAGCGCAAACCCTTCTTCGCCACTGTGTGCAGACAAAAACTCTACGCCACGCTTCTCAAAATTAAATTTGCGTAGTGTGAGTTTTGTAACCTCGTGGACGCCTTCCTCATCATCGATAATGGCAATTTTCCAGGGAGCTAAACGCGGCGTGTTTTGTTCATTTTTAGACTTTTTGAATAACGACATACAGTGTGTAGTGAGCGATTACGTAGTTTAAACGTAAGCCAGAATTTCCGTTCTCGCAAACCTGTAAAGAGAGTTTCGTTCTAAAGTTGAATGCCGATGGCTTGTTTATGAAATTAGGTTGTTGGCGTGGGAAATAAACTTAGCAGAGTAAAAGTTTTATCGTTACTGTCAAAATTCAATGCTCAGAATTAGTACAAAGTTGGTATCTATGTTAGATACCAACTTGATAGGCTTTTTACATCACTTCGAGCGTTATTAACTGTCTTCAATAGGCGTGTTTTCAGTAATAGGTACGGTATTAACGTCAGTATCTAGGCTTTCCACGGCGTTACGCACACCTGCTGCATAGTCTGGATGTACCTTTTCTAACACAGCGTACCAGCGCTCTTTTACACTGTCAGTGCAAGGGCCCATTGCAGCAGCGTAATTTTTGTATAAACGTTCTTTCTGATCATCAGAGAACATTTCATAGAGTTTGCGTGGTTGAACGTAATCTACGTCGGCATCATCTTGATGATATCTGTCGGCATCTCCGTCAACACGAAGCGGTGGCTCTTTTACTGAAAAGTCAGCAACGGGGCCTTCGTATTGATTCGGCTCATAATAGGCATCAGGGTTACCAAAATCGTTGGTAAAGAAGCGCATTGCACCGTCTTTGTGATAGTGGTTTACCTCACTGTTTTTAGGAGCATTGGCAGGAAGCGCTTCGTAGTGGGTGCCTAAACGGTAGCGGTGAGCATCGGCATAAGAAAAGATCCGTGCTTGAAGCATTTTGTCGGGGCTGAAGCCAATACCGGGAACAACATTCGACGGGCTAAAGGCGGCGTTTTCAATCATTTGAAAGTAGTTTTCGGGATTTTTGTTCATTTCCAGCTCACCGACCTCTATGAGCGGGTAATCATCATGCGGCCAAACCTTAGTTAGGTCGAAAGGGTTATAACTTTGTTGACCAGCTTCTTCCTCAGGCATGGCCTGAATATACATAGTCCATTTAGGGAAGTTACCTTCTTCAATGGCATTGTACAGTTCCTCTTGATACTTCTCTCGCGTGCTACCAATGATTTTCTCAGAGGTCTCATTAGTGTAATTCTTGATGCCCTGTTGCGTTTTGAAGTGAAATTTAACCCAATGGCGTTTGCCTTCTTTATTCCACATGCTAAAAGTGTGACTACCGTAGCCATTCATGTGCATTGGCGACACAGGAATACCGCGGTCTGACATCAAAATAGTTACCTGGTGCACGCTTTCTGGTTGGCCAGCCCAAAAGTCAAACATGGCTTCTGGAGAACGCAGGTTTGTTTTTGGGTGACGCTTTTGCGTGCGAATAAAGTCAGGGAATTTGTATCCGTCGCGAATGAAAAAGATAGGCGTGTTGTTACCTACCATGTCCCAGTTGCCTTGTTCAGTGTAAAACTTCAGGCTAAAGCCGCGTACATCACGTTCGGTATCAGCTGCCCCAGACTCGCCTGCTACCGTAGACCAGCGGCTAAGCACTTCAGTTTGCTTACCAATTTCTGAGAATAGGTCGGCACAGGTGTAATCAGAAATGTCGTGGGTAACTGTAAACGTGCCTTGTGCCCCCCAGCCTTTGGCGTGTACCACACGCTCGGGGATTCGTTCGCGGTTTTGGTGCGCGAGTTTTTCTAAAAGTTGATAATCTTGTAAGAGGGCGGGGCCACGCTCGCCAGCCGTTTTAGTGGTTTCGTTACTTACTACGGGGGCGCCTGCTGATGTGGTTAGCTGCGGTTTTTTCGACATATAATTACTCCTTTCATTCGCTTCTTAAAAAGCCAAATTTCCATAAACATCATGCGTGATTGACTCATGACATGCTTTTGCTACGCATAGCTAAATGAAAGGGTTTACAAACTTCTATATATATCTATAAAAACAAACAATCTGAATAAACTTTCCTGCCTATTGAACGGCGACTCCCCCATGTTTACTCTAAATTAACAAGTTTGATAACCGTGTTTAAGGAAGTGTATGAATTTTGCAGAGTTTGCAGCATCAAGAAAGAGTGTTCGCGGGTTTACGAAGCAACCAGTTACTAAAGAAACAGTAGATAAAATAATTAGTGCAGCCAAGTGGGCGCCATCTTCATACAACACGCAAACATGGAAAATACACGCGGTAACAGGTGACGTGTTAGATAAGATACGCGAGGGCAATACCAAGAATACATTAGAAGGCAAACCTCACGTTCGAGATTTTCCCTATAAAGAAGACTATGAAGGTGTACATCGCCAGCGCCAAATTGATGTTGCGATACAGTTATTCAATGTGATGGGCATAGCGCGCGAGGATAAGGAAAAGCGCATGGATTGGATGATGCGCGGTTTTCGTCAGTTTGATGCACCGGTTTCTTTGGTGCTGACGTATGATAAATCTCTGGAGCCTGCAGGTATAACGCAGTTTGGCTTAGGATCTTTAGCGTACGGCATAGTGCTGGCGGCGTGGGATTTAGGTCTGGGATGCGTTATCAATGGCCAAGGTATTATGCAGTCTGACGTAGTACATAAATACGCTAACATCCCTGATGATGAAGCCATTATGATTTGTATCGCGCTTGGTTACCCAGACCCAGACTTCCCAGCAAACGACGTTCGTTCAACTCGCGCTGACAACCAAGAGTTTGTGACTTATCACGGGTTTTAGCTTGTTAAGCTTATGCTTTGCTTTTTCGATAGCGCAACGGTTGTGTCCTCCTTTAAGAAACACTAGGCTGGGCCAAACGATGCACTTACGAAGGAGCGAGCGAAGTGAAATTCTTAGTTTTTCTCGGCACCGTACGTGACAGTACGCCCCCTAGACCAGCAAGGTTAGGCTTTCGAGTCGCAAAAGCGATATTGAATTGGGCCAAAGATAATATGGCTGAACACGAGTTTGAACTGATTGACCCTTTAGATTACAAAACCGGTGAAGTGTTCAAACCTCATTTTGCTTATGCTCAAGGGAAAGCGCCCGAAGCGTTATCAACGCTGGCTGAAAAAATAGAATCTGCCGATGGGTATGTAATGGTAAGCCCTGAATACAACCATTCAATGAGCCCCGCGTTGGCGAATTTACTTAACCATTTTGGCAGCTCTTTATATTCATTCAAACCCAGCGTGATTGCCACTTATTCGGCAGGGCAGTGGGGCGGTATGCGCGCGGCCGTTGGGATGCGAACCTTTTTATCTGAGCTTGGGTGCCTGCCTGTTTCTGCAATGATCCATGTACCTCATGCGCAAGATGCGTTCGATGAAGACGGGGCAGCTGTTAGTGAACAAGAAGAAAACTGGCGAACTTACTTTGGTCGTGCGCTTAGCCAAATGCTCTGGTGGGCTGAAGCTACGTCAAATCACCGACAAGAAAAAGATCCGTTTGAAACCTCTAAAGCTTTTAAAGCATCGCCAACCCAGAGGAACATTAATTAGGAACAAAATAAGCACAAACTAAAAAGGCAGCATAGCTTTAAGCCTCTGCTGCCTTTATTTCTACTTGCTACCTTTCATCTGATGGCGCGTAACGCTCCAGCCAATGAGCGTAAGGCGCAGGCATTACCCAAGATGGTTTCTCAACGCCTAACTGTTTTGCCGCATAGTACGTCCAATGCGGGTTAGTAAGGTGCATTCTGCCTACCATAACAACGTCAAGCTGTTGGTTTTCGATTGTCTCATTAGCAAGCTGTGGCGTGTCTACACCCCAGGCCGTTGCAACAGGGATATCAGCTTCGTCTCGCACGCGTTTTGCAACAGGCGCTAGGAAAGCTGGTCCCCACGGAATATTGGCCTCAGGGGTATTGAAGCCCACGCTAACACTTACAAAATCAGCACCAATTTCTTTAAACTGTTTTATAAGCTCGATAGATTCGCTTAGCGTTTGCTCGTCTTCGCCGTCGTATTCAATAACGCCAAACCGCACGGTTAGCGGCAGGTTTTCTGGCCAGACTTTGCGCACTTCGCTTAGTGTTTCAAGCAAGAAGCGCCCGCGACCTTGTGCATCACCACCGTATTCATCTGTACGCTTGTTCGCGTGTTTCGAGAAAAAACTTTGGGCTAAATAACCGTGTGCAAAATGTAGTTCAAGCCATTCATACCCAGCTTCAAGCGCACGCTCGGCGCCTTTAACAAAGTCAGCCTTAACACGTTCAATGTCGGCCTTAGTCATTTCGGTAGGTGTTACCGGAAGGTGCGCACCGAACGCTTCTGCAGAAGGGCCAATGGGCTGCCAACCGTTTTCTTCACTTGGCTGAATGTGGTCGTCGCCTTCCCAAGGACGGTTAGCGCTAGCTTTTCGTCCTGCATGAGCAATTTGAATACCTGCAACTGCGCCCTGGCTTTTAATGCGCTCTGCAATGTTTTTAAGGCCGCTAACGTGATCGTCTTTCCAAATGCCTAAGCAATTTGGCGTAATGCGACCTTCTGGAGAAACCGCTGTTGCTTCAACGATTACAAGCCCTGCGCCACCACGAGCGAACGACTGATAATTTGCTTCATGCCACTGATTGGTAAAGCCGTCTTCTGCCGAATATTGGCACATAGGAGGCACGGCAATTCGATTGCGAAGCGTTACATCTTTTAACGAAAACTGTTCAAATAGTGCAGTCATATTTCTCTCTAATGAAGATAAGAATAAAAAGTACCCAGGCTATGCTGGGCACTTAAATGTAGAAAAAGCATATGCGCGTTGCGTCATATGCAACCAGGCTTATGCTGCGAGGGTTAAAATTTCGCGGGCTTTTGCCAGGTCGATATCGCCATGCTCACCAAGCGCTGTTAATCCATTGCGCTCTAAATTGTCGATAAGCCCATCAATTGCAGACTTTTCTATGTCATAGTCTGATAGGCGGGTTTTTACCTGCATGGTTTCGAAAAAGTCTTGTACAGCCTTAATGGTCAAGTCGATGGCTTTTTCTTTGTCATCTTCTTGAATACCGAACACGCGCTCGCCTAGCTGTAGTATTTTTTCCTGTTTCTTGTCGCGCTGTACAAACATCAATGATGGCAATACGATAGCTAAAGTTGCGGCGTGATCTAAACCATGTAGTGCGGTAAGTTCATGGCCTATCATGTGCGTGCCCCAGTCTTGTGGTACGCCTTTTCCTATAAGGCCATTAAGTGCCATAGTTGCTGACCACATCACATTTGCACGTACGTCGTAGTCTTCAGGTGTTGCTAGGGCTTTAGGACCTTCTTGAATTAAGGTTTGTAAAATACCTTCTGCAAAACGGTCTTGAAGCGGCGCATTTACTGGATAAGTTAGGTACTGCTCTATTACGTGAACAAATGCATCAACTACGCCGTTAGAAACTTGGCGAGGCGGTAGTGAATATGTGAATTCCGGGTCAAGCACAGCAAATACTGGCTGTACTGTTTCCGATGAAAACGCGCGCTTCTGTGAAGTTTCCTTTCTATTTACTACCGAGTTGCCGTTACTCTCAGAGCCTGTGGCAGGCAGTGTAAGCACTGCGCCAATCGGTAGTGGATTTTCGAAAGATGCACCCTTGATTAATATATCCCATGGGTCTCCTTCAAAGTTTACTGCCGCTGCTACGAATTTTGCGCCGTCGATAACACTTCCGCCGCCTACAGCAAGAATGAAGTTAACGTCATTTTCACGGGCCACATTCACCGCTTTCATTAATGTTTCGAATTCTGGGTTTGGTTCAACACCTTGAAATTCAATAACGTCGGCGCCTTTCAGCGCGTCATTTACTTTATCGTAAATACCATTTTTCTTAATTGAGCCGCCACCATACAGGAAGAGGACTTTTGCTTGTTCCGGCAAACGTGAAGACACTTCACTTAGTTGACCTTTGCCGAATAAAATTTCGGTTTGATTTTTAAATGTAAAATTAAGCATCGTGTTGCCTGTCCTTAATTAGTTTGTGAGTTTAGCTGTTGTAAAAGCTTTTCAGCTAACAGTTCGTCAGAAAATGGGTTTTGGCCTGTAATAAGTTCACGGTCTACTACTACATTTGGCGCCCACATTTCTTTGTATTCCATACTTCCACCCGCTTGCGCCATTGCGTCTGCTGGGTAATATAATAAAGTTGCATCATCTAAGGTGCTTTCAAAATATTCTTCTTCCGGCGTCGAGAAGATTGTCATTTTGTAGCCTTCATAAATCCAATTATCAGATGTGGCTTGCTCACCTGATTTCAATGCTAGTTCGAATGCCTTTGGGTTAGATTGCCCAGAAAGTAAGGCGATTGGACCATGACAGATTGCAGCAGTGGGTTTTCCTTCATTATGAAAGTGAGACAAAATCTCGCCTACCTGAGGGTTGTTGGCTAAGTCGATAAGTGGCGCGTGCCCTCCTGGAATGAATACACCCTCAAACTCATCAAGCCCTTGTGCAATAACTTCGCTTAGTGACAATGTGTCATTAATACCATCTATCGACGCAACAAACGTTTGAATATCTCGCATTTGTGATTCGCCGCCATCAAAGTATTGTGGAATAACGGACTTTTTATCTACGGCAGGCGCATTACCTTTTGGTGTGGCCAATACTAGCTTGTAGCCGGCATCTACCAATGCCTTTGCTGGCACGCCAAACTCGTTAAGGTAGTAACCTGTAGGCTCTGTTTTGCCCTCTGCCAGCTGCATTACATTTTCGCTTGAAAGTAAAACAAGCACTTCGCCTTTACTGGCTTTTGATGATTGAGCGTCGGCTGCATACGCCGACTGTGATAACCCAGCGATGATGGCAAGTGATAGAATTGATGATGATTTTTTCATGTGCTTTTCCTGTCGCATTTGAAAGTGCGTGCATCTTAGAGTTGTTGGTTTAAAAGCAGAAGTCAGATAAATTATGATGAGTCATCAAAAATCTGATGGGTGGAAAATTATGTCTTACCTAACACAGTTAAAAACCTTTGTAGAAGTCTATCGAAGCGGCAACATCACACGAGCAGCAACGCGGCTTCATATGTCTCAGCCAGCAGTAACTTCACATATACAGGCAATGGAACATATTGTCGGTAAAGAATTGTTTGTGCGAAAAGCGAGAGGCGTAGAGCCAACGGCGATCGCTGATGATTTAGCGCTACAAGTAGCCAGCCACATAGATATATTGGAACAAAAAGTTGCGTCTATTCGAAGCCGAGCGTCAACAGATCACGGCACCTTACACTTAGCAGGGCCTGCGGAATATTTGAGTTTTGTTGCGGGCCCTGCGCTCGCAAACTTACTGCAAGCTGACAAAGTAAATTTGGTTATTCATACGGGAAATAAAAATAACACCTATCAATTGTTGGAAGATGATATCGCTGAACTTGCTATCACCGCATCTGAGCCAACAGACGCTATGTATGAATATCAGATGTTAGACAAAGAACGTTTGGTCTTGGTCATGAACCGGGTTCAAGGTAAATTACTTAGTGGTAAAGAGGTCACGGCGTCGTTACTGAATCAACATAAGGTAGTAAGCTATGACGAACAACTTCCGCTTATTCGCCGGTACTTTTCAGAAGTGTTTAACGCGCCCTGTGAGTCACCTGTGGCCGCGATATGCCCAGATATTCGTGCAATCAGCAGCATTCTTAAAGCAGGAATAGGCTACTCTGTGTTGCCTGATTACCTTTGCAAGGAAGCAATTGCCAAAGGCGAACTAGTTCCGCTTGGAAAGAGCGGGCCTGAAAACGAAATATACTTAGTATGGAAGAAAGGTGCGCTGCGACATCCTAGAGTAGACTTTGCAAAAGACGTCATAATGGCATTCGCTAATATTAATCATTTAGCCAGTTACCCAGATTAATTTAGGGATGCAGCGCGACTCGCATAGTAGTGTGTCGCGCTGTGCCTAAAATAAACTTTTTAGAGGTGAGTAATTTAAAACGTGCCAACAACCTTTACTTGGCCGTCAACTTTGCTCTCATCGATAAATCCAATGGTATTTGGATTCGTCGCAACTAATTTCAACATTTCGTCTTCAGACGCAATCATTTCAGGTGGCGTACCGCGACCAGTGAAAACAAGCTTTGACCAAAATGCAGAATATTGTGACTCCGATTTCCCTAAGATATTGTTGTTAAACGCATCTCTTGCGGCATTACCTTGTTCGAAAGTCAGAGGAATTGCGCGGTTGCCGTCTGGAAAGGCTTTTACTTTGCCCAAGTAAATTTTCTTTACCGTGTCGATATCTATGCCTGAACTGTTGTTAGCATTAACAATTACGGCTGTTCCCGCGTAAAGTGGTGCCGATAAAATTAGAAACAGGGCTGCAATTATCTTCATTGATATTACCTTAAATCGTCTCTCTGCACGCTTTGTCGCTAAGTTGATAAACGATGGTACAGAGTTATTAATATGAAAGGGCAAATCACCCTTGGTAAAGTATAACTGAGATTTGTGATTTGTCGCACTTCAACAAAAGGTGAAATTTACAAAGAGGAGAACAAACAACGTTATGGCAAAACCCAATGCAAAAGGGCCGGTTAGAACCGTGCAAATATTTTGCGCTAAATGTAGGTTCCAGCTTTTCAAGTATCGAAAAGGTGGAAAGGGGGCGTTAGTTAAATGTTTTAAAGAGCGAATTGTCGAGGACTATACTGTTGAAGAGGGCATTTGTCCCGCCTGTAACACTCAGTTTGCTAGGAATGCGATTATTCGCGGAACTCCCGCATTCAAGATGGTGGGTGGTAAAGTGCACATGAAGTGACGTTTTAAAAGGGTCTGGCGCATCATACAGATGTTATAAAGAGTAGATAGGGCTTCTTATTTTTGTAATTGCTGACATTTTTGAAAAATTAATCTTTTTACCAATTTGCTCTTACACAGAATTTGCCTAAATGTATATAGTAGCCGGTTAGCCTTCTAGTACGAGAAGGCCAGTGACCAATTCATGGAATAAAAGTCAGGGGAATGAGTTCTTACCTAACTGTTAACCTGAGATGTTGCATGTCTATTCAAAGAAAATTTCTGTTCTCAATTTCTGCAGTCATTGCATTATTAAACAACTTAAAATCATTGTGTCTAATATCTAAAGTAGAACTAAAGAGTGCTCAACAGGCGCTCTTTTTTTGTGCATCTAAAATGTAACATGCACTGGATATCAGCATGGAAATGTTTCAAAACTGAAACAATTTGGTAATGTTACAAATCAGCTTACCCTATACCGAAGCTCAGTAGAGTTAATCAATAAATAAACTTATTTTAACGCCCTAAGTTATTGATATACTGGCTGTGTTACGATTTTATTATTATTTTTGTTAAGTGCTTGCTGTAAATACCTATGTATAAGAATTTATACCTTCCTTGTACAAAAAAGCGGAAAGCAAAATGGTTAATGAGGGTAACACACAAAAGTATAAGCTGAAGCATTCAGCTAAGGTAGTCAACGCGTTGTTGGCTGGGGCATTGTCACTGGGCGCGGTATCAGTTAACGCTTCAGCCGAAACGCTATGGCTAGAAGACTTTGAAGCGGCCGAGCTACAAAACAAAGGCGCAACTGGCTCTAATCCTGGCGGAGCAGTACTAAGTCTTGAAGGCGTTGAACGTTGGTCAATTGATGTTTCCGCAGGCGCATTAACTGCAACTGATGATTGGTTTCGCGTTGAAAACGGCGCAATGCAAGCGCGCGATGTCGATGGTGAAGTGGTTTGGTTGAGTGAATCGATTGATATCACTGATGCGGGTGATGTCACCATCAATGCAGTACTTTCTCAAAGTGGAACATTTGAAACTGCAGACTATATCGACGTATTTTACTCACTAGATGGCGGCGCTTTTGAACTTATAACAATTACCGAAGGCGCATCAAATACTGTACAAGACGACTTCGGTAGTGCCACGGTAAATGAAACAATTGGTAGCGGAAGCACGTTAGTATTGAAAGTCGCCATGGCTAATAATGCAGGCACAGAATACTTAAATTTAGACAGTATTTCGGTGACCGGTAGCGGTGCCACTGATGGAGGAGACAACGGCGGTGATAACCCTGATAACGGGGGCGAGCCTTCAAACGAACTTCTTTTCTTAAGCGGTAGTTGCTTTAATTGCCCAGATTTAGAAGCAATTAATTTAGCGAGTGATTTTGTAGCATCGAACTACTACGCCGCTCTAGATGCAGCTATTGCTAATGGCGATAGCGCACAAACACTGAAAGAAACAACACACAACATCATTGAAAATGGTCATCGCACGCTATCATACTCTGAGGTTTGGACGGCGCTAACCTATACCGATGAAGATCCTTCAAATACTGACAATGTTATCCTATTTTACAAAGGGATATCGCAAGGGAAGTTTACCAACGGAAGTGGTAGCCAAAGCTCTAACTCAGACAATTGGAACCGTGAACATGTTTGGGCAAAAAGTCATGGCTTTTCAAGCTCAAGCTTAACGGCATACACCGATATTCTTCACCTGCGCCCCACAGACATCTCTGTTAACAGTTCGCGCGGTAATCTTGATTTTGACTTTAGCGATAGCGCACTTGCAGAGGCACCAACAAACCGTGTTGATAATGACTCTTTTGAGCCGCGCGATGCAGTGAAAGGCGACGTAGCTCGCTCTATGCTTTATATGGATGTGCGCTACGACGGTAACACTGCAGGTGATACCGAAGAAGATTTAGTATTGTTAAACCGCTTAACGTCTACCGACGAAGCAGCATTTGGCAAGCTTTGTGTGCTGCTTCAGTGGCATGAAAGCGATCCAGTTGATGAATTTGAGCGTCGCCGTAACGAGCGTGTGTTTGAATTGCAAGGGAACCGTAACCCGTTTATTGATAAGCCTGAACTTGCTTCACTTATCTTTAATGAAAGCTGTGATAGCTCGGGCGGAGACACTGGTAGTGATACCGGAGGAAACACAGGAGGAGACACAGGCGGTGATACTGGCGGAGATACAGGTGGTGACACAGGACCGTCAACCAATAGTGTTTACATCTCAGAGTATATTGAGGGCGGTAGCTATAACAAAGCGATAGAGCTTTTCAATAGCTCGACTCAACCTGTGAGCTTGTCTGGCTACGAGTTAGTTTTACTTTCAAACGGCGATACTGCCGATGCAGACCGCAAAGTGCTAGTGCTTGAAGGCGAGATTCCTGCAGGCGGCGTGGCGACATTCGCTCACGGGAGTGCGGATGCTTCGCTTAAAGCTGGTTCAAAAATCAGCAATTTAGTAATGAACTTCAATGGAGACGATTACCTTGAACTTGTCTACAACGGTGAAGTTGTAGATGCATTAGGTACTTTTGGCGTTAAGACTAATTGGGGCAAAGACGTCACGTTAGTACGCAAGAGTTCTGTGACAGGCGGAAACCCTAACCGCAACCCAGCGTTTACCACTGATGAATGGGACAGCTTTCCAAAAGATACACTGAGTAATTTTGGCGGTCATAATGGTTCAGTAAGCGAACCAACGGATCCTACCGACCCAACTGACCCGACAGATCCCAATGACCCGACCGACCCTATCGCTGAAGCAACGCTAATCAGCGCGATTCAAGGTGACGGCGATGAGTCAGCAATGGTCGGTACCGACGTGACTGTCGAGGCGGTTGTAACCAAAGTTGTGCCTGCTATGAGTGGATTCTTTGTTCAGGAAGAAGCGAGTGATTCAGATGGTAATACGGCAACATCTGAAGGTGTGTTTGTTTACGCAGGTTCATTTGGTCTACCAGAAGCAGGTGATGCGGTGCGTTTGCAAGGTACAGTAGGCGAGCGCTTTGGTGTAACCCAATTAACTCTGTCTGCAGAACCCGAGGTTACGGGTGTAGGTAGTAATGTGCTTTACACACCTGTTGCTATGCCATTTAGCCTTGATACTGATTTAGAGGCACTAGAGGGCATGCACATTAGTTTTGAACAAACCCTTAAAGTATCTGATATCTATAATCTTGGGCGTTATGGTCAGTTTAACGTGTCGTCAGAACGCTTATTCATTCCTACTAATCAGTTTGTAGCGGGTTCAGAAGAAGCGTTGGCGCTAGCTGAAATCAATGCACGAAACACTTTATTGGTTGAGGACGGAGCTACATCACAGAATTTGGATGACATTCCTTTCCCAGCAGGTGGTTTATCGCACAACAATCCACTGCGTTTGGGAGACAGTGTAGAGGCCCTAGAAGGTGTATTACATTACGCTTTTGGTGCTTACAACCTTATCCCTGTTGGTGATATTCAAACCGTACGCACTAACCCACGAATTGCGGAGCCGCAGCTAAATGCTATCGGTGATGTAAAAGTGGCTAGCTTTAACGTACTCAATTACTTCAATGGTCCCGATTTTCCAACCTCTCGCGGTGCAGAGTCAGAAATTGAATTTGCTCGTCAGCAAGCGAAAATTGTATCTGCCATTGTGGCAATGAGTGCAGACGTACTTGGCCTTGTTGAAATTGAAAACGATGGTTATAGCAGTGAAGCCGCGATTGCGACATTAGTCGATAGCGTAAACGCTGAACTAGGCAGCGATGAGTACAGCTATGTTGCATTAGAGTCTCAGCTAGGCGATGACGAAATTGCTGTAGGTATAATCTATAAGCCTGCCGTAGTTTCGCTTCAGGGCAACCCTGTGACGACGTCTGAACCACCATTTGACGACGGTAACCGTCAACCTTTACTGCAAAGTTTCAATGTAAACAGTAATGGCGAAGCCTTTACCTTAGCGATAAATCACTTTAAGTCAAAAAATTGTGGTGGTGCTACAGGCAACGACGCAGACTCAGGTGACGGTCAAGGTTGTTGGAATGAAAAGCGTACCCAAGCTGCACAAGGTCTGATTTCCCTTGTTGAGCAAAACAGTGACGTCTTGTCTGACCGCGTTATCGTAATGGGTGATTTGAATGCCTATGCGAAAGAAGACCCTATCCTCGCGCTTGAAGAGGCTGGCTACAGTAACTTGGTTAACTTCTTTGATGGCGACAGCGCTTATTCCTATAGCTTCGGCGGAGAAGTAGGTTACATAGATCACGCTTTATCAAGCCCTTCGTTAACCGAATATGTGGTAGACGCAACAATATGGCATATCAATGCCGACGAACCTCGCGTGTTCGACTATAACGTAAATTATAAGACTGAAACCCAGCTTTCTAATTACTACGGCGCTGATGCGTATCGCTCGTCAGATCACGATCCAGTAGTGGTAGTGCTTAACTTCCCAGAAGAAGTAACAGTTGGAGATTTTGATGGTGATAACGATGTGGATTACAACGATATCATGGCCTTCTATCAACTGTTTTTACAAGGGCAAGCAACGGGTGAAAACTACGATTTCAACGGCGACGGCCAAATTAGCTTCTTCGATATTCAGGCGTTAATGGCGATGTGTACACGCGCTAACTGTGCAATTTAATTTTAGGAAAATAGCAATGAAAAAATTCTTTTTACTATTAATGGCTGCCGCCACTTTTAATGCAAATGCAGCTTTAATTTCGATTACAACAGATAAAGATACTTATAACGTTGGCGAGACAATCACGGCAACAGTAAGTGCTTCAAAGCTGTCTGTAGGTGGCGTGCAGACTTACTTCAATGGCTATATTGCACTTTTCAACTTCGATAGCTTATTTTTGAGCCTAGATGTTTCGTCTATTATGGATTTAGGTGCATTAGGTGTTCGGCCAGAAGTGAAAACTTCTGATAGCGATGGAAATACGCTAAGTATAGATGCAGGTGAAAACTTATTTGCACCGTTCGATCCCACATTTCAGGGCGCTATATTTGCACAACAAGGTAAAGATGTCGTGGAACTCTTTTCGTTTAGCATGCTAGCGCTGAACGCTGGTCTCGTTGAGTTAACCCCTACTAGCATTGTATTGGGGCAGGGAGGAAGACCTCAGAGTGGCAATACTACTGAAAGCACAAGCTTTGAAATCGCTCAAGTACCTGCACCAGGTACCTTTGTGCTATCGCTACTGGCGTTAAGTGGTATGTTTTTCGCTCGTAAGCGTGCGAAATCATAAACCTTAAACGCTAAAAGTTTAAGCCCAGCCAAGTGCTGGGCTTTTTTATGTCTTTTACTATTTACATGCGGCTTTAAATGAACCACACTGAATAAAAATACAATAAGTGCGCACCATGTTAGAGACTATTTCTTTTTCTCAACGCCAACGACTGGCGTATATCGATTTCTGCCTTTTGTTTAAAGGGGCCATTCATCGCCAAGATTTAATAAATCGTTTTGAGGTAGGGCTATCGGCAGGCTCTCGTGACTTTACGCTATATAAAGAGTTAGCGCCTGAAAACTTAATCTATGATCCAAGGGAAAAGCGTTATTTTCAAACAGAGAACTTCGTTCCCGTTTTTGAACACGATGCAAAACGAACCTTGATAAAGCTTGCTAACGATATATCGGACGGTTTTGATGCCATTGGCGATGTACACTTTCCGGTAGAAAGTGCATCTTCCCTGAACGTGCCTGATATTTTTGTGGTAGCGAAAGTTGTACAAGCCATAGTAAATAAAAAGGCGATGAGCGTTATTTACACATCTTTGTCTAGTGGCAGTGGCGCACGAGAACTTGTGCCGCATAGTATTGTTGATAATGGTCAGCGCTGGCATGTGCGCGCCTTCGATAGGAAATCACAAAGTTTTCGCGACTTCGTTCTGACAAGAATCAGTAAGGTTACAGTTAAAACTGAGCCTGAAACTCACGAATGCATTGAGCACGATGAAGAGTGGGGAAGGCTTATTTCTCTTGAAATTGTGCCTCACCCCAAAAATATCAAATATTCTACGGCAATAGAGCTCGATTACGCCATGGAAGAAGGCGTACTCAAATTAGAGGTACGCGCGGCTATGGCAGGGTATTTACTCCGCCGCTGGAACGTTGACTGCACAAAACACGCAAGCTTGCGCACTGGTGAATATCAGCTTTGGCTTAGAAACCAACAAAGTTTGGCAGACACTGACAACCTTGCTATTGCCCCAGGATATATAGGGGAGCAAGAGGCCTACACCGTGTAGCAACTCCTTGGCTGAGTTAAATTTATCGGGCAAATAAAGCTGGCCCGCAGTTTTGGTGGGCACCTTATCCAATATATTTCTTAATTGTAAGTAACAGGGTGTCTTTATCTAACGGTTTTGCTAGAAAGTCATTCATGCCTGCGGCCAAGCATTCTCCTTTGTCCTCGGCAAATGCGTTAGCAGTTAAAGCTATGATGGGAGTGTTTGATTCCAAGGTTTTTCTCAAAATAGTGGAAGCTTCGATACCACCCATAATAGGCATGTTACAGTCCATAAGTATCAGGTCGAACTTGTGTCGTTTACTTATTTCAACGGCATCTTGGCCGTTCTTAACATGCAAATATTTGTACCCTTCAGTTTGCAATATAGCTTTGACAATCTCGGCGTTAATTTCGTTATCTTCGGCCAATAGTACCCGTTTCTTTTTGTTGAGTTCTTGTATCTCTTGGCGGCTAATAGGCTTTGCTTCAATCAGCTTACTTAAATCATTTTCCAGTTCACGTCTGTTGATTGGTTTAGCATGAGTCTTCCAAATACTTTCAAGTATTTCGTGTTCGTCTTCCAGTCTTTCTAGCTCTGCCGAAATTAATATTACTTTAGGAAATTTAGACGGTGTTAAACCTTTAAGCTTATGAAGTAAATCTACGCCGCTCATTTCTGGCATAGAAAGATCGAGAATTATGACATCAAAACTAAGCGGTTTGTCATCTAAAAATGCGTTCGCACTTTCATAGCTACAGGGCTCAATCGACATAGACGCAACGATGTGCTCAAAGTATTCGCGACTGGTTTGAAGGTCGTCAATGATTGCACAACGCAAGTTAACACATGGCACAATTTTGATATCTGGGAGCTGTGCTTCTCTTGCCTGCATTGTAAAGGTAAAGGTGCTGCCTTTGCCTGATAATGAGACCACATTAATGTCGCCATCCATTAGGTTAGCTAGCTGCTTTGCGATGCTTAACCCCAACCCTGTGCCGCCAAACTCTCGTGTTGTAGATTGGTCAGCTTGTTCAAACTTTTTGAAAATGCTTTCCAGCTTAGAAGAAGGTATGCCAATGCCTGTATCGATAACATCAAAGTTAAGGCGATTGCCATTTTCATGTTTAGCGTGTGTCACTTTTAGCGTTACCGAGCCTTTGGCCGTAAACTTAATCGCGTTGCTCAGCAGATTGTGTAAGATTTGCGTTATTCGCGTTATATCACCTTCGATGACATGGGGAAGATCTGCGTCTTTCAAATAGTGAAATTCGAGCCCTTTACGCTGGCAATAAACCCGTTGCAATGAAACTACATCGTCTAGTACTTGTAACAAATCAACAGGGGCCTGTTCTATTTTGATTTTGCCTGCTTCAATCTTCGATATATCTAATATGTCGTTGATCAAAACTAACAGCTGCCTGCCGGCTGTTTTTGCCTTTTTTAAGTACAAGTTACTTTTTTCGGGGTTATCTATTGCCAGCTCTATCATGCCAAATAAACCGTTCATTGGCGTACGCAACTCATGGCTCATACTTGATAGAAATTCTGATTTTGCTTTACTGGCTTTCTCTGCTTTTTCTGCCGCATTTTGTGCCAATTCTTTGGAGTGCTCTAGCGCGTCAATAGAACGTTTAACCTGACGTTCCATAGGAAAGAAAATAATTGCGGCTTCTATAGTCAGCAGAACAAGTGCTGCAAGCCACAGGTACATTTCAATAGTAAGAACCATATCTACACGTGAAATTGCGTCTTGTTCAAATTGGCTGACAACATTGTCTAGCTGATGTAGAAGCGAGGTAAGGTTTTGAACTGGCATAAGGGGAGACGTTTCGCAACGTGTATTCGTTAACAAGCTCTCAGCGTTATCGACAAAGTTTTTGACTTTTGAATCAAGCTGTCCTTGTTGAAAATAAGTGTTAAACGTTTGCGTAGGCAGATGTTCCAACGAAACAAGATACTCATGATTTTGTTTGAATTTGGCAAGATCTTGTTTTAAGTAGCCTAATTCTTGGTTGTCTTTACATAATGTCGATGAAGCAGCTAGCATCGCTATGCGTTGCGATAGCATACGCTGCTGGCCTGCAATATTAATAATTTCTCCATCTTGCTTTTGTTCTTTAATTAATCCTGAAAGAATTAGAAAAGACAAAGTAATTAGCGATGCTGTTAGCGCTAAAGCAACGATATATCGAAAACGTATGGACATAAGGTATAGAGATGCACAGTGATAACTAAAAGATAATAGATACCAAGTGGTTACGCAATGTGCTGAGCAAATTACTTTTTAAGTCACTCTATTTATCATCACTTGGAAAATGGTTTGGCACCCAGCCACGCAATACCGCCTCTTTGGTGTAAAACGCCGCGTTTTTATCATTCAGAAAATGAGAGTTTATTGCTGGTGAGGAGACTGCTTTAGGTGCACCTTCTCCATAAGATTGGTATTCGGAAAACCTTGCTTCTGTGTGTGGGTTAAATGGCCTCTTTGCGCCTGATGGCGCAGTTCCACCCATAGTGGTCCAGCGCTTTTGGATGATATGACCTGCCATATAAGTATTGATGAAAGTGGCTTTGCCTACAGCGTAAGGGTTTGCATATCGGCCATCTGAAAAGGTGGTTGTTGGATGCCAAGGTCTTCCAAGTGCCACACTTTCATCTGGAACGCCGTGTTCTCTTTCAAGCCTACAGTTATAGAACGTTAACCCATAAGGACGCTGTAAATGAGTGCTTGGGGCGGTAATGTAGCCTGTTAGTCCTTCGCTATCACCGCCAGAATAACGTGTACGGGAAACAATAGAAACGCTTTCAAAAAACGCGGTGCCCTCACCAAAAATGAAGTCAATGTGTCCTGCTATTGTTCCGCCTTCAATCAGAGCGCGGTCACCTTTTAAATAGAGGGTGTCTTGGTACCCCCAAAGTGCGACATTTTTAAGGTAAGTGCGATCTGAGTTCACGTCGGTTTTAAGCGCTACTGCCTGCGTACCTGATAATCGAGTAGGGTCGTCCTTTGCTTTGACCTCGTTACCGGGATAATCAAAATCATTGGTGATAGTGATATTTTCCAGAGTGACATTATCACCTAAAACCTCCACAGTAGCAGTGCGACGAGTTCCCCATTTCTCATCAGAATTCTCTGCGACTTTTTGACCTGCATATCGATTGAAAACGATAGTCGTTGTTTCTTGCGACTGGCCCACAAAGTGAACATTATCAACGTTTATGACGACACGCTCTCGATAAATGCCTTCGTTAATAAAAACGGTCCATACTTTATCTTTTTGTGGCTCGTGAGACGCGATATAAGCAACAGCTTGGGACACAGAGTTAAAATGAGGTAAAGCGTTCTTACTTACGTCACTGTCATCGTCACTGTCATGTGATTTAGCTACCACTACATCCGTCGTTGCTGGCATTGCCGCGCTTAATCCACTGAAAAATATACCCGCCAGCAACACAAAGGCTAAACTAAGACTGACACGTGCTTTATTAAATTCCATAGTATTTATTCTTCTACAGCCCATGCTTGTTAAATGGTTGGCTATTAATAAACACATTGTTAATTGAAAGGTGCGCTACGTTTTCGATAACGGCATCTTTAAGCGCACGTTTTATCGTTATGTTATTTAACGTCAACCCAGAAATAGGCGTATGGTCATACCCGCGAAGCACAAAGGCCCGGTTAGCTGACGCAACGTTTAAGTTCTCTATAGTGATATCTTCCAGTAGAGGAGGGAAGTTACCGGCATCACCTTCTTCGTAGAAGAAATTCACGACAACAGCGTCTTTCACCGTCCCAATATCGATATTGCGATAGTTTAGATTTTTTAGGTGACCACCCCGAATACTGTTGGTTTTAATTCTAATGCCGCGGTCTAAATCGGGGCTACTCATGGTGCAATACTGAGCATAGAGATTCTCTACACCACCGGATATTTCACTGCCGATCACAACGCCGCCATGGCCAGCCTTCATCTCGCAATGTTCTATGACGATATTACTGCAGGGAACATTGACCCTCCTGCCGTCTGCATTGCGTCCAGATTTAATGGCGATGCAATCGTCCCCTGTATCAAATGTACAGTTAGAGATAAGAACGTTCGTGCAGCTTTCAGGGTCGCACCCGTCCGAATTTGGGCCGAAACTTTTACAGTACACGTCGTTAACGGTGACGTTCTTGCAAAGCACAGGGTTAACTAACCAAAATGGAGAGCGCAGGATGGTAACACCCTCGATAAGTACATTTTCACAACGGTAAGGTTGTATAAACGGAGGGCGCAGGTAGTTATTTTCAAAAACGCGGTCACTAACGGGTGTCCCGTTTTCTACCATTTCTTGCAGTGTATCTCGGGTATACTTTTGGTTCTCAACCGGGTCGTCACCCCATGTTGAAGCTTTCCACTTACCTTTCCACGGCCACCAGTTGTCTTTCGCCGCGCTACCGTCAAGCGTACCTTTGCCGGTAATTGCGATATTACTTTGCTCAAAAGCATAAATAAGAGGGGAGTAACCCATTAACTCCATACCTTCCCAGCGAGTAAAAACGTAGGGTTTGTAATCATCAGGATTAGTAGAGAATTGTATCGTTGCGCCTAGTTCAACATGTAGGTTTATATTGGATTGTAAGTGGATAGGGCCCTTGCATAGCCAATTACCTTTTGGAACTACTACTTTGCCGCCGCCTTGGCTCGCTATTTGAGAGATAGCGTCATGCAACGCTTGCTTAAAATCACTGCCATTTTCATTTAAAAAGTCGGTAACATTAGCTTCGAGCTTTGCAAAGGTGGGGCGCTTTATCATCCCTTTAATAACGTTTGCTTCAGCGTCCCACTGGCGTTGAGTCCTTCCCGTTTCGGTCACATTTGCACATCCAGATAGGAATGTAGGAACGCCTACAGCTATCCCTGAAGCTGCTACAGTGGTGGCGAGACCAGACTTTAAGAAGTGACGTCTGGCATTCGGTGAGTTAGGTCGGACCATCATATACCCCTTTTATTAACGATTTAGCGCTTTTTACTTATTCAAATAATGTGCAGCCAGAATGAATGGGCCTACACCTTTCGCGTCGTTTGCTCTGATTGGCTCACTCATGTAGTAGTCGAATGAACCATCTCTATATGGATTTCCACCAAGACCAGCAACAGCGCAAACTTGCTCAAGGCTGATAACGTTAGTTTCTGGATTAACCGAAATCATTTGATCAAGAAGTCCAGCAAACCCTTTTTCTGCATGAGCTTTGTATTCCTCAGGAAGAAACTTAAGGCTTGCACCTTTAGCCATAGCGTAGGTCAACATTGCTGTACCTGATGCTTCAAGGTAGTTTCCTTCACGGCTTCCCAAGTCAGTAACCTGATACCAAGTGCCTGAATTATGTTGATAGGTAAGCGTAGCGTCGATAAACGCTTTAAAGCGCCCTTGTAACCACGGTGTTTTTGGGTGTTCGGCAGGAACTACTTCTAGCACATCCACCATTGCCATAGCATACCAACCTAGCGAACGTGACCAGTGATGTTGAGAAAGACCTGTTTCTTTATCAGCCCACTTTTGCTTTTTAGATGCGTCCCAGCCATGTAAGGGGAGGCCTGTTTTTTCGTCGTAAAGGTGCTCTTCAATGAGTTCAAATTGCAAAAATACGTCGTCTAGCTCTTTCATATCGCCGTACTTAACAATGTATTCAGCGTAGAAGGGGGCCCCCATGTATAGGCCATCAAGCCACATTTGGTCTGGGTAGCGTTTCTTATGCCAAAAGCCACCTTGCTCGGTACGTGGGTGAGTAGTAAGCTGCGTTCTAAGTAGGTCAGCGGCTTTTTTGTATTTAGGGTTGCCGGTTTCTTCATAGAGGAAAAACAGCACTTTACCAGGGTTAACCATATCAATATTAAACTTATTGATATCATAGGTTTTGATACTTCCGTCTTGTTGAACCAACATGTCGTAGTAACCTTTTACATAAGACAGGAGACGGGGATCTTTAGTTTCTTGATAGACTTCTGTTATGGCAAGAAGGTTGAGACCGTGAACGTAATCCCATTGTGGCTTCTCATCCCAATCGATTTGCCAAGCTTCTGGGAAACGCACCATCTCAGACTCTATCATTCTCATAGACCATGATTTTGTGTTGTCGAGAGGCATTTGTACCCAATCATTTGCATTAGCAGCGGAAGAAACAAACGCCGTGCAAGCTACCACGGAAGCTGCGCGTAGAATACCTTTTAGCATAACAAACCCTTATTTTTATAACATTGTAAATACACTTTGTGCTACCGGTAGCATAATGGTTTTTATTTGCTCATATGTCAACGGAATTATCTACATTTGTTAACTTTTATTTTACGAGTCAATAAAGCGGCTTAAATTTAATAAGTAGCTGTATTTATTGGGCTTGAGCCTCTTTTTTCTCTTTGTTACGTCAACTCAAGAAGTATCTTTCTCTCTAATTATTGTCTACCAAACTCCTACTTATTGTAAATTTTTTCTACAAACCTGTTGCCACCGGTAGCATAACTGGTTAGGATGTAAATCAAATGTAAAGCTTGAGTGTTGTTTTCGAGGTTTACATTATTGCCGAAGAGAAGTTTTGCGTTAATTAGAAGATATAGCTGTACCCTGCAACGCTTCTTATTCAAGGTTTTGGCGGTTCATGAGACCACCATAGAGAATGAATTAGCATTGACGCGTTTTCGCTTCCTTAACAGCCAAGACGTGCTATTGGATAATTGTAAAGCGTTGACGGTATTAATTACTAAAATGTTATCCGGTGGCATAAAAGGGAGTGAAATGGTTAAATACGATAAATGTTGAATTTGTGTAAATTTGAATAGTTCACACACGTTTTAAAAGCATCTTCACTTTTTGTCAGTATGCGCGTCTCTTATAAATATAAAAACCGGAGAAACAACAATGTTACCAAAGAAAAAGCAACTCGCTGTTCTTGTTACGCTAGCGTTGTCAGGCGCACATATTCATGCGCAAGAAGCCAAAGACGAACAAACTAGTGAAACCGAAGCACAAAATATGGAGGTCATCGAGGTATCTGGCTTTCGTGGGTCTCTCAATAAATCACTGATGGAAAAGCGAACATCAGTTAACAGCAAAGAATCTATAGTTGCGCAAGATATTGGTAAATTCCCGGACCTAAATATTGCTGAGTCAATTCAACGTGTACCCGGCGTAGCTATTTCTCGTGAAGGTGGGGAAGGTCGCCAAATTACCTTACGTGGTTTGAGCCCTTCTTTTACCCGCACAACACTAAATGGCATGGAAGTACCAGCAAGTACAGATGGTACAGACTCAGGTGGCGGTGTTAACGGCGGACGTGGCTTCGACTTTAACATTTTCGCATCTGAGTTGTTTAACCGCGTAGATATTCAAAAATCTCCTACAGCTTCAATGGAAGAAGGTGGTATTGCAGGTACCGTTGATCTTTATTCAGCAAAACCGTTCGATTATGACGGTTTTAAATTCGTATCATCCCTTCAGGGCGGGTATAACAGCATTACTGAAGAGACTGATCCACGTGCAGCCTTTATGATCAGCAACCGTTTTGCTGATGACAAAGTGGGCGTATTATTTTCTGCCGCGTTTTCTGAGCGCACAGTAAGGCAGGAAGGTTTCGGAACTGTTCGTTGGACAACACCGGTTCGCGACGGGGGCGGCATCTTTGCCGACACGTCTGATACTGTTGTGAACGGTACACCAGATGTCGGCGATTGCGAGTATCAAGGCGAATCTGTTGATCCTGTTAACTGTTTGTGGACACCGCGTTTACCGAGACCTGATTACTTCGGTAATGACCAAGAGCGTACTGGTTTTACGGGGTCTATTCAGTGGGCTGCAACAGACAATTTCACACTAACGTTAGACGGTTTAGTGTCTAAGCTTGATAACACACGTACCATGTATAACTTCTTCCATATGTTTAGAAGTACATTCGATGAAATTACCCCTACCTCTATTACGGTACATCCAAACGGCAAACAGGTGCTGGCTGGCACTTACGACGGTATCAAATCGCGTATAGAAAGCCGCTTACAAGAATCAACCACTGACTTTAGCCAATTCGTGATTTCTGGCGAGTGGTTTATTGGTGAAAACCTTAAACTTGATATGATGGCAGGTACTGCAGAATCTGACGCTCGTTCAGAGCAATATCGTTACAACATGACGCTACTTGAAGAAACGAGCTATGGCTTTGATTTCAGCAACAATATCAACGCTCCGCAACTTACTTACGGCTATGATGTAAATGATGCAAGTAACTATAATTTAAGCGACGGTCGCTTACGCGCCACCGATGTGGTGCGTGAAAACGACACGGTTAAGTTTGATGCCACTTATCTTGGAGACGAAGTCACTATTAAGGCCGGCTTTGCTTATAACGATCGTGTTGTAACTTACAGCGAAGAGCAAATCAATGGCTTCCCAGACCAAGATTCGGCGGTGGGATTTGCCGAAATGATGCCTGTAGATGACTTCGGTAGCGGTTTTGATGGACCACTTGATCCGTTCCTTGTGGCTGACTTTGACGCTATTAATAGCCAATTGCTAGACGTTGTATGGACACCACGCTCTGCACAAAGCTGGCAAGTAGGTGAGGAAACCTCTGCTGCTTATATCGAGATGGATACTAGCTATGAGATTGGCGACATGTTGCTTCGCGCCAACTACGGTGTGCGTTACGTGAAAACAACTACTACCTCCGAGGGCTTTATTCAAGGTGAAACCGTACAAATTGAAAATGACTACAACAACTTTTTACCAGCGGTTAACTTAGCACTAGAAGCGACCGATGACGTGGTTGTTCGCCTTGGCTTAACCCAGTCTATGACGCGCCCAAGCCTAAATTCTTTAAACCCTGGCAACCCAAGCTTTGATTATATTAACGGCTCGGTGAGCGTAGGTAACCCGTTCTTAGATCCATTCACGTCTGATAACGTAGACTTTGGCGTGGAATGGTATTTTGATGACGAAGCGCTACTAGCAGCAACAGTGTTCTACAAAGACATTGATAACTGGATTGTTCGCGCATCAGAAGAGCGTCTAGTCGACAGTGCTTACTACGACTTTATCGACAACGATGCACAGTTTGACCCTTTAATTGCGCTAGACCCACGCACTATTCCATACGAGCATAGCAGTCCAATTAATGCTGAAGACAGAAGTGTAAGCGGTTATGAGCTAATTTATCAGCAGCCGCTAAGCTTTCTACCAGGCCTGTTCGAAAACATGGGTATCGTGTCGAACTACACTCACGTTAACGCTGACGACATCGAAGGTATGAGTGAAACATCGTACAATTTTACGGTGTATTACGAAACAGACCAATACGGTGCGCGTGTGTCAGTTAACAAACGTGACGATTACCTGACAGACTTTACTGGCAGCAATGGTAACGTTGCGCACGGTACGACAGGACCTACGCAGGTAGATTTCTCGTCATTTTATAACGTAAACGACGAGCTAACGTTGACCTTTGAAGTCATTAACCTTACCGATGAGTACGAGCGCTTGTTTACCACGGGTGATGGCTCTTTGAACTTGGTACGTGAGTACAACCACACGGGCCGTCAGTTCTTCTTGGGCGCTCGTTATACTATGTAAAAAAACAGGCCGGCCAATTATGTTGGCCGGCCTGAGATAATAATTAAATGTTGTGTTCCGTGAAGACGGGTGTGTTTGGCCATCGTAATGATGGCCTTTTTTATGTGCAAAAAGTGTAGGCCGGGAAGAGTTCAGCACGCCTCTACCTCACTTTTTGAGCAATTTGCATCGCAACAATAGAAATATTGAAAAGGAGAAAAGGTGTGAAAAATTCAAGTAAACCCACCACAGGCAAAATATTCACCGCGCTGCGCTACAGTCTTGCAAGCGTTTTTGTTGTATCGAGTACTTTTGCAGTGGCAGACCAGCAAGGCACGAGTACACTTCACATCAGGTACGCGGCGCAATCTAGCGCTTATGCACTTACCAGTTCGGGTTCCCAAAGTACTTCAATCCAAGCCGCTGCTAATAGAGAAAGTGAAGAGGCTGTAAAAGCTCCACTCTACAAAAAGCCAGTTACCCTACACCTGGTCGGCGATTCAACCATGTCAGACAAGCCCATGTTGTCATACCCAGAACGCGGGTGGGGGCAGCTTCTTCCTGAATTTATGCTGCCCAATCTTAATATTAAAAACCACGCGGCTAACGGCAGAAGCACAAAGCGTTTTGTGGATGAGGGACGTTGGCAGCTTCTGTTATCCGATCTGTCTGAAGGTGATTTTGTGGCTATTCAGTTTGGTCATAACGATCAAAAACAGTCGGATCCCGCTCGCTATGCCGACCCGGAAAATGCTTATCCAGCTTACCTAAATCAGTTTGTTCAGGATGTTGAAGCAAAAGGGGCATCAGTGATTATCGCAAGTAGTATTTGCAGGCGTCATTTCACTGACGAAGGTGTGTTAAAACGGACGTTGCTGGCGTATGCCGATGCTGCGAAGAAAGTGGCAGCACAAAATAACGTGCCATTTATCCCTATGAACGCTTTAACTTGCGATTTTCTTGCTCAGGTAGGCGAGCCTAACAGCAACCATTACTTCATTAAGGTGCCCGCCGACCTTTATGCGCGCTACCCTGAAGGCAAAACGGACGACACTCACTTGAACGTTGTGGGCGCGGCGAAAATGGCGCAAATATTCGTGCGAGAGCTAAAAGCGACAGCGCACCCACTGGCAAAATACGTATATCGAGACACGTTGTAAGTTCACATAAAAATGAAGTGGCGCGTTATTGCGGGCGTGCCGCGTTCTTTAGTGGGGGATCGCCTTTATCTTAATTAGCGTGCTTGCTTATGGTTACAATGGCAGGAAATAGAAAAGAAAAAGGAATGCCACATACCGACTATAGCGACGGTATGTGATTAGTGAAGGCATCGCCTGATATAATGGCACCGGGGTAGGTAATCACAGTCGCTGCCACTTTTGCCCCATAGCTCGCGCTCTCGACAGGCTTTCTACCTGCAAGTCGAGCGGCCATATAACCGCCATTAAATGCATCGCCAGCAGCTGTTGTATCAACCACCTGTTCAACACGCTCAACAGGCACAATACATTGTTCTTGTTGACGGAGTATATGAACGCCAACCGCCCCGTTTTTCATAACGATTTCTTCAATCTGTTTGTCGGCTAAATAGCTAAATATTTCATCAGCATTAGTGTGGCCAAACAGCATTAAATGGTCATCTGCGCCAGGGAACGCTAAGTCTGCTTCAGCATAAGCCTTACCCGTCCAGTATTTAGCATCTTCTTGAGATGACCAAAGGCGTGCTCGATAGTTGGGATCGAAGGCAATCTTACTGCCTTTGGCCTTGAGGGACGAGATCAGTTCGAATAGTGTAGCACGCTGTTCGTCATCTAAAATGGCAATAGAGATACCGCTTAAATAAAACCAATCACAAGCAAATTCAGCGCCCTTCATAATGTTGAGCGTCTGTGTTGCTGCAGACTGGTTACGCCAATATGCAAAAGTTCTTTCACCTTCGTTGTCGTTGCGGATCATATACAGGCCAAGGTTACGCGACGACGAGCGAAATACTAAATCAGTGTTAATTTCGTGCTCACCCATTTTAAGCAGCAGCTCATCGCTTAAAAAGTCTGCGCCTATAGCCGTTAAGTAACTAATGGAAGATGAAGGCAAGCAGCGTTTTAAATAAACCGCAGTGTTGTACGTGTCGCCAGCAAAGCTTTTCGCCATCAGATTATTATCTGTGTTTTCATCGCGCGTACTAACTGATGACTCACGCTGAGTGCTTCGAAGCTCTACCATGCACTCGCCAAAAATAACCATTCTTTGGTTGGTATCAACTATGCTCATGCCGCAGCCTCATCAAACAATGTTAGGCTTTGTTGACATGCCAAAGTTATAGCTTGCCAATTTTTTGCTTCAATGGCTGCCTTTGGCATCATCCATGTACCGCCTACTGCTCGAACATTGCTAAGCGAGAGATACTCATTCGCGTTGTCGCCATTAATGCCGCCGGTAGGGCAGAAGCAAACATCGCTAAATACGCTTGAAATCGCTTTAAGAAAAGGTGTTCCGCCGCTAAGACTCGCAGGAAAGAACTTCATCTCACGAATGCCTTTTTGGTGCGCCAAAAGAATATCGGCAGGCGTAGCGACGCCCGGCAAAAAGGGTGCATTAGACGCAATCAGAGTATCTAGCAATGTCTCTGAGCTTGTGGGCGTTATCAAAAATTGCGCACCTGCATCTAACGCTTCAAATACGTGGTTGCGATTTAACAATGTACCCATACCCACAACGAGTTCAGGAAACTGTTTTCTAATGGCTGACAGGGCTTCAAATGCTGCGTCGCTGCGTTTCACTACTTCTATGTTGCACAGGCCGCTATTTGCAATTGCTTCTGCTAGGTGAAGCCCCTCGTCAACAGATTTAGGCTGAATAATAGGGAGTAATGGGGCGCCTTTAAGCATGGAAAAGGTACTTTTCATCACGCGGTTCCTTTTAGTGAATCTAGCGAACTTTCTGTTAACGTAGTGGGAGCAGAACCTTGCTGACCTTCGTTGCTGTTTTCGTGCGATAAAATATCAAGTAGCTGATTAACTTTTTCGAGTACTTTTTCTTTGAACGTGGTGTTTACCGACAGTTCGGCGAACATGGTTTCAAGAGAAAGCAATTTTTTAGAAAGTTCTATTGCCTGAAAGTCTACCGATTTTGCTGTGGCCCTTAACATACTATCTAGCGGGTCAGTGATAGTTTCGTTTAGACGTGCCTTGTTGTTTACAAATAGGCACCATGCCGCAACGGCACTGCAGAGCAAATCAATATTTCGTTTTGCTTTTAGGTTATCGCGTACTGTGTCGAGAATTCGAAATGGGATTTTCTGTGACCCATCCCAAGCAATTTGCGACAAAAGGTGGCGAATATGCTTATTCTCATAGCGCTTAACAATGTCTTGTGCGTAAGCGTTCAGATCGAAGTCTTGTGTTCCGCTATCGGCATTCTCGTTATCACTGGATAGAGACGGAACAATTTCTTCTTTCAACATGGTTTGAATCAGTTCCTTTATGGCTGGGGTACGCATTGCGTCGAATACGGTTTCCTTGCCAAGCAATAACCCTATGTAGGCCAGTGTTGAATGTGTGCCGTTTAGAATGCGAAGCTTAGCTTTTTCAAAGAAGCTCACATCATGAGTAAAAGTAACGCCAACTTTATCCCAAGCAGGTCGTGGGCCAGAAAAATTATTTTCAATTACCCATTGAGTAAATGCCTCTCGCTGAATAGGCCAGTTGTCAGTTAAACCCAACTCAGCGACAACGTTGGCTTTAAAGCTTTCTTCAGTTGCCGGCGTGATACTGTCAACCATAGTGCAGGGGAAGGCGATGTTCTCGGTTATCCACTGGCCTAATGACTCGTCAGTTTTATTGGCGAACTCGGTCACCGCTTTTTGAAGCTTTTCACCGTTGTCAGACACGTTGTCACAGCTGATAATAGTAATATCGGCATAACCTGCCTGCTTACGTTGTGCCAGCGCTTGCACGATAAGGCCAACTGCACTTACCGGTGTTTCTGGTGTGACTAAATCAGCTTTAATATCCGGATGGTCAGTATCTAGATGACCTTGTGCATTAAGACAATAGCCCTTTTCTGTCACGGTAAGCGTAACAATTTTAGTTTGCTTGTTTACCAGCGCAGCTACAATGTCTTCACGATCATGTGCTAATGTTGAAAGAGTTTTAATTGCGCCGATAATGTGGGTTTCAGGCTCGTTATCAACAATACACAACGCATACAGGTTGTCTTGCGTAGCTAACGCTTCTTTAAGTGATGCGCTGCGCATCGATACTCCGTGAATACGCCAGTCGCCCCCGTAAGCCAGCGCTTTTTCTGTGTAATACGCTTGGTGCGCACGGTGAAAGGCGCCCGGGCCAATATGAACAATCCCACAACCGGTTGCTTCTAGGTCGTAAGTGGGTTTACTAACGCTGTTACTTAAAAGAGGTAGCGTTGAAATTGATAACGGCTTTGTCATGATTACCCCAGTTTGTACGCTTGTTTAGCAAAATCATAAGTGAGTTTTCTTGCAATGCTGGCCGCTTCTGTTTCACTGATACGGTGCTCCACAACTAGCTGTGCAAGGAAGCGACAATCAATGCGTCTGGCAACATCATGACGTGCAGGAATAGACAAGAACGCGCGCGTATCGTCATTAAAACCAACAGTATTGAAGAAACCTGCGGTTTCTGTCACTTGATGTCTAAAGCGCAACATGCCTTCAGGGCTATCGTGGAACCACCAAGAAGGACCAAGTTTCAGGCAAGGGTAGTGGCCTGCAAGTGGTGCTAATTCACGGCTGTACGTGGTTTCATCTAATGTAAATAGAATAATGTCGAGGTTAGGCTCGTTACCGTATTTACCGAGTAATGGGCGAAGCGCTTTAACAAAATCTGTTTGCATTGGAATGTCGTGGCCTTTATCGCGACCAAATTGGGCAAAGAGCTGACTGTTGTGGTTTCTAAACGAACCAGGGTGAATTTGCATCACCATGCCGTCTTCTACACTCATTCCCGCTAATTCGGTAAGCATTTGCGCTCTAAATAGCTCTTGCTCTTCAGTGTTACTGTTTCCACTTCTTACTTTATCGAATAAAGCAATACACTCAGCTTCACTTAAATCAGCTGTGTTTGCCGTTGGGTGTCCGTGATCTGTTGCTGTCGCACCGTGCTCTCTAAAGACGGCACGTCGCGCGCGAATTGCGTTCAGGTAGCCCTGCCAGGTTGCAGTGTCTTCACCGGTGAGTTCACCAAGTTTCTCAATGTTTGAAACAATATCTTCGCGTGAAGCATCGACTACATCATCAGGTCTAAAGGTGGTAATAACCCGCTTTGCCCACGGTGTATCTTTAATCGCTGCGTGATGGGGAAGGGCATCAAGCGCACCTTCGGTGGTAGCAATCACTTCAATATTGAAGCGGTCCATCAGTGCACGGGGTTTAAAGTCATCCCCTTGAAGCTGCGCAGTGATGTGGTCGTAATAATGCGTTGCGTTGTCGCTACACAACATCTCTCGCAAACCAAATACATCGTGAAATACAGTGTCTAACCACAAACGCGATGGTGTGGCAGCAAATAGATGATAGTTATCTGCCAAAAGTTTCCAGATTTTACGTGGATCCTTTTCCGTTTCGCCGCCGTCCCAACGTGGCACACCAATATCGGTTAATTTAATTCCTTGGCTATACAGCATTCTGAACACATAGTGATCAGGGGTGATAAACAACTCGGTTGCATTGGTGAAATTATTGTTTTGTGCAAACCAACGTGGGTCAGTATGGCCATGTGGACTTATGATAGGGAGATCTCGAATTTCCTTATACAGCGCCTTTGCAACACTTCGGGTTGCTTCATCGGCAGGAAAAAGTCTATCTTCATGTAATAATATCGATTCCATAACGCTCTCTTTTAGAGGGTGACGCCACGTTTCCAAATAGCAATCTCATGGCTGCCATTCTTCTCGTTGCAGGTTTGTTGACCAGATGCCACTGCCAAGCAATGTTGGAGTAGCGCTTCGGCACACTTATCGATAGAGACGCCTTCTAGAACTTGTCCAGCGTTAAAATCTATCCAATGTGGCTTCTTATTAGCGATATCTGAATTTGACGATATCTTGACTGTGGGTACAGGAAAACCAAGGGGCGTGCCTCGGCCTGTGGTGAATAAAACGATATGTGCCCCCGATGCTGCCAACGCCGTTGAACTAACGGCATCGTTACCAGGTGCTTGTAATAAACTTAAGCCTTTATCTTGCTTGGGCTCGCCATACTGCAAGATAGACTGAATAGTAGACGTTCCACCTTTTTGAACCGCGCCGAGAGACTTTTCCTCTAGCGTGGTTAAACCGCCTGCCTTATTGCCTGGAGACGGGTTTTCGTAAATAGGTTGGTTGTGGGCGATAAAGTAGTTCTTAAACTCATCAATCAGCGAGTTAAACGCCTCGAATACGTCTTTGTTTTTAGCGCGATTCATTAAGAGCTGTTCGGCACCGAACATTTCTGGCGTTTCGGTTAAAATGACCGAGCCACCTAGATTACACATTAAATCGGTAACACGCCCTACTGTTGGATTGGCAGTAATACCGCTAAAAGCGTCGCTACCACCGCACTTCATACCTAAGGTTAATTCGCTAGCGTCTATGGGCTCACGTTTGTCATTAGCCATTACTTTTAACAAGTCATAAACCGCATTGACGCCTTCTTCTAACTCATCTACCACTTCTTGTGCGTTGTAGAAGCGAACCCGATTTGCCGGTTTATCAACGTGAGGCAGTAAACTCTTAAGCTGATTGTTTTCGCAACCCAAGCCTACAATTAACACCGCACCAGCGTTCGGGTGAGATGCGAGAGAGGCTAAGATAGTGCGCGTGTCATCTAAATCATCGCCCAGCTGAGAACAGCCAAAAGGGTGGGTAAATGCGCGGAACCCGTCGCACTCGCTAGCGAAACGACGGTTACATTCGTTGGCAATACGGTCTGCTGTTCTATTTACGCAGCCTACGGTATTGATGATCCATACTTCATTGCGAATACCCACTTTTCCATTTTCTCTTCTGTAGCCCATGAACTGTAACCCAGAAGTAAGATGGTTTTGTTTTGAAGCGGTATTTGACGGCGCGTAAACGTATTGTTCAGTGCCTTTTAACTTAGTCTTGGCGTTATGGCTGTGAACATGTTCACCAGCATTAATTTGGCGTGTTGCAGCACCAATGCTGAAACCATATTTTACGATGTCGCCACCGTCTGACAGGGTAACTAAGGCAACTTTATGGCCGGCAGGAATGTCTTGGCTAACTGTAATGTCATATTCAGCGATGTAAGTACCAGCCACGATAGGGCAGGTTGCAACCGCAACGTTATCGTTATTATGCACTTTAACTAGTTGTGTTTTAACGTCCATTACAAGTCCTGCTTTATCTTCACGGCTTATTTAACCGCTAAGCGTCGCTAAATAAGCACTGAGTATTTAAAAAGAGCGATAGATTAGAAAACGTTGTTTTTTACGCTCTGTTTACAAATTTTTTATTTTTAACATTCTTGTCTAAAAGTATGCCACCGGTGGCATAATAGGTCGAAAAAGAAGTGTTAGCAATACTTCATTGTAAAAAATCACACTTTTTTGATTGAATCGCGAATAATTAGGTGAGGTTTGACCAGATAGGTTTCGGTTTCACTAACTTCACTGCCTTCGATGTGCGCAATGATTTTACGCGCTGCGATAGCTGCCATATCGCCAACGGGACGTTGGACAGTCGTAAGGGCAGGGATTACACGTGCCGCAAGTAGGTTGTCATCGAACCCCGCGACGGATAGTTCGTCAGGTACGGTTATTCCCATTTCATGAGCCACTTTCAATACGCCTGCTGCCATTTCATCGTTATTTGCAAAAATAGCTTTAACTCGTGGCGACTGGATGAGTAATTGACGCGCGCATTCTATACCGCTTTCGAAGCTGTTTTTACCCTCAATTACTCTGTTTTTAGGAACATCGACACCTAAACCGTTAAGCGTTTCAACAAAGCCTTCCAAACGCTCTTTCGATGAATAATACTGTTGAGGACCGCTGATAATACCAATATCTTTATGGCCCAGTGACACCATGTAGCGCGCTAAATCGCTCAGCGCCGCTCTATCATCACTCACTACAATATTTTGATGGTCATCTAAGTCTACTGACGCCATTCGCACATAATTGATGCTCTTTTGTTGCAGCGCGTCAGCTAATAACTTAGATTCGGATACCGGTGGCAATATGATGACACCGTCTATGTTTGAACGACGTACAAAGTTAATGCAGTCTTCTACGAAACCTTCGGCATTGTAATTACAAGGATGTACAACTAACTCATAACCCTTTTGAGAACATATGCTTAACACGCCTCTTTGCACTTGGTCGATATACAAAGCATCGGGGTTGTCGTAAATTAGGCCTATCAAGTAAGAGCGGCTAGTACTTAAACCACGCGCTTGCTTGTCAGGGGCAAACCCCGTTTCTTGAATGACCGCTTCAATGCGCTCACGTGTTGCTTTTCCCACATTGGTCGCACCGTTAATGACGCGTGACACGGTACGTTTAGATACCCCAGCTAAAGCTGCAACATCATTGATAGTCGGGCGCTTGTTCATAATTCTCTGTTTTTCCGCGCTATTATGTCGTTACTTCCGATATTACCACACAAATACGGGCAATATGTTTTTGATACTTAAAAGTGAAAGTTCGTGTGATCAAACTCCGCCTGACCACACCTTTCAGTCTTGATGATTCTACCTTACTAAAATCCTAGTGCACGCGGTAGCGCTTCGCTGAACCATGCGACATAAGTAACCAGCATAAGAACAACAAACATAGCCACATATAAGGGTATTAGCGGTCGAATGATGTTCTCAAGTTTGGTTTTGGCAATGGCACAGGTAATGAAAAGTACGGCGCCGACGGGCGGTGAGCACAATCCAATAGAGAGGTTGAGCACGAGCATGATGCCGAATTGCAGTTCGCTCATTCCAAGTTCTAAGGCCACCGGCAAAAATATGGGCGTAAAAATAAGTACGGCAGGTGTCATATCCAAGAATGCACCCACCACGATAAGCAATAGATTGATTAAGAGAAGAATAAGTAATGGGTTATCGCTTATCGACAACAATGCGTTACTTAAAGTTTGCGGAATGTTCTCGAACGACAATAGCCAAGACATCGCTGTTGAGGCGGCGATAAGCAGCATTACAATTGCCGTCGTTTCTGCCGCCTTCAAGAAAATATCAGGTAGGGCTTTCGCATCCACTTCTTTATAAAACACCACAGCTAACAGCAATGAGTAAACCACCGCAATGGCTCCAGCTTCGGTAGCGGTAAAAACGCCGCCCACAATGCCGCCAATCACTAAGAATATGAGGAATAGGGAAGGGAGTGCTGCGATAGTTTTTTCGACAACTACTTTAATAGGAAGTCGCGGCGATAGCGGGTATCCCTTCATTTTTGCGTAGATAAAGCACACCAGCATGAGCGCTAGACCCACCATAATGCCTGGAATATAGCCAGCCATAAAGAGGGCGGCGATGGATACGCCACCGCTAGCGATTGCGTATACAATTAAGATATTACTTGGTGGAATTAACATTCCCGTAGTTGATGCAGCGGCAGTGACCGCTGCGCTAAAATTCGGCTCGTAGCCAGCTTTTTTCATTTCGGGCAACATGAAGCTGCCAATAGCAGACGTAGTCGCTACCGCAGACCCTGAAATTGCACCAAAAAGCATGCAGGAAACAACGTTGACTAAGGCTAAACCACCTGGAAGGGCACCAATAAGCGCCATTGCACATTCAATTAATCGTTTGGCTATCCCGCCGCGTCCCATGATAAGGCCAGATAACACGAAGAAAGGAATTGCCAGTAGCGCAAAGCTATTAAGGCCACCTGCCATACGCTGGGCAATAGTAATGGTAGCCGGAGCAATGTCCATGCTCATTACCATAGCAAGCAGCGTAGCTACACCAATACTGATTGAAATAGGAACATTTAAAAGAAGGAGTACAAAAAAGGCGACGACTAAGATAATACCGGTCAGTTCCATTACGCTGACTCCTTATTGTTGTTTCGCCACAGCGTAGTAATGTTTACCAGTGCATAGGCAATGATAAGGCCACCAGACAGGGGCAGCACACTATAAATAAGGCCCATTTTTACACCCAGAGCCGCCGAGATTTGTTCTAATTCTAGGGTGAGAGACACAAGCTCGGAACCACCGTACACCATCACTAATACACAGAAAATGATGACGATAATCTCAACGCAGGTGAGTAATAACCTTTTTACTTTACGCGACTGGCGTTCAACAATTAAATTGAAGCCTAAATGCGCATTTTGACGATACGCATAGGCAGCACCTAATATGCCAATCCAAATAAGTATGAATCTAGATAATTCTTCGGTGATTGATGCTGGGTCTTTAAGTACATAACGCGAGACCACTTGCCAAATTACAGTAAGTAAAATACTCACCATGGCTGCAATAAGGGTACCTGCTAAGGCTTTGTCGATGAGGCGTATTATTGTCATTGTTACATCGCTTTTATTTGCGTAATTAAGTCGCCAATTGGCGTGTCTTCAAAGCTCTTGTGAAAAGGCTTTACCGCTTCAACGAAAGGCGCTTTATCAGGCGTAATAACTGTGACGCCTTCGGCTTTAACCTTTTCTAAAGAGGCTTGAGTAGATGTTTTCCAAAGTTCACGTTGGTATGCAACGGAGTCTTCCATTGCTTTGGTTAGCCACGTTTGCTGCTGTTCGTTCAAACTTTCCCATACCGGCAGCGATGCCAGCATGACGTCCGGAACACTGGTATGCTCGTCAAGGCTGTAGTAACGGGCAATTTCATAGTGACGAGAAAGGTAGTAGCTAGGTGGATTATTCTCAGCACCGTCTACAACGCCTTGCTGAAGCGCAGTGTACAATTCTCCCCAGGCAACGGGGGTTGCAGCTCCCCCAAGTGCGCGAACTGTTGCTACAGCAGTAGGGCTGTTCAACACGCGAATTTTGAGCCCGTTCAGATCGCTTGGTGTTTCTATTGGTTTATCGTTGGTGTAAAAACTACGGCTTCCCGCATCGTAATAGCCGAGACCTTTAAGTCGGAAGTCTTCAACACCAGATAGCAACTCATCGCCTAAATCGCTGTTTAGTACACGCCAGAAGTGTTCGTTATCGCGGAAGATGTAGGGAATGCTAAAAATCTTCATTTCCGGCGCAAACCCTTCCAGAGGACTTGCCGACACTTTAGTCATAGCGAGTGAGCCAATCTGCAGCAGTTCTACCATCTCTCGCTCGGTTCCGAGCTGGCTGCTCGGGTAAATAACCACACTCATTGTACCGTCAGAATAGTAATCTAGGCGCTCTCCAAGATATTCCATTGCTTTATGTACTGAGTGTTGAGTGTCCAACGTATGTCCTAAGCGCAATACGGTGACTTCCCCTTGCAATTCATTTTGAGAACACGCCGATGCAAGCAACAAGGCTGTAGCAGATAGAGTGAGTTTTATATACCGCAACATAATCATTACACCTATTTAGAACAACGCTGCTTAGCGCAACTCTGACGGCGGAAACTTATCCATATCATCGTAATCTAAATTCTCACCCGCCATTCCCCAGATAAATGCATAGCTTCCAGTACCTACACCACAGTGAATGGACCAAGGTGGCGATACCACTGCTTCTTCATTCGCTACGAAAATATGGCGAGTTTCATGAGGTTCGCCCATGAAGTGACATACTCGGCTTTCGCTGTCCATATCAAAGTAAAAGTACACTTCATTGCGTCGGTCATGCTGATGAGCAGGCATAGTGTTCCAAACAGAGCCTGTATGAAGACGTGTCAACCCCATCTGTAATTGACAAGTATCGACAACAGAATTGATAAGTAACTGTTTGATATCTCGTTTGTTAGAGGTTTCCTGACTACCTAGATGAAGGACATTTGCATCTTTGCTGCCTATTTTTTTGCATGGGTAGGCATGATGAGCTGGCGCTGAATTTAAGTAGTACTTGGCAGGATTAGACGCATTATCTGACTCGAAAATGACTTCTTCATTACCTTGGCCTATGTACAGGGCCTCTTCATTATCCAAATGGTAAGTGGTGCCTGAAACGGTAATGGTTCCTGGTCCGCCGATATTAATTACACCTACTTCGCGGCGAGCGGTAAAGAAAGGCATTTTCAATTGATCTTCAATAGTTTCCAGCGTTAAGGCACTTGTGGTAGGTACGGCACTTCCGAGCATAAAGCGTTCGTAATGGGTGTAAATCCAAACTACTTTACCTGTCGTCATGAGGGTGTCGACTAAAAACGCATCGCGTAATTCTTGAGTGTTATATGCGTTTGCTTCTTTGCGCCCAATCGCATATCGAGTATCTATTTTTTCGTTCATAGCTGTTTTCCTTGTTCGTGAATTAACGTGCTAGAAAGCCGCCGTCGACTGCTAGGATATGGCCGTTTACATAATTGCTTGCTGGGCTTGCAAGAAATACTGCCGCACCGGCTAAATCTTCGCTTTCCCCCCAGCGATTAGCAGGAATGCGGGCACATATCTCAGCACTGCGCTTTTTGTTGTCTTGTAACGCTTGAGTGTTATCGGTTTTGATATAACCGGGAGCAATTGCATTCACCTGTACATTGCGTTGACCCCATTCGTTTGCCAGCGCTTTCGTAAGGCCTGCAATCGCATGTTTACTTGCTGTGTAAGCAGGAACAGTGATGCCACCTGTATAACTTAACATTGATGCAATATTGATGATCTTGCCTTGCTCACGTTCTACCATCGATTTCCCAATAATTTGGCTAAGTAGGAAAGCTGAATCGATGTTGACAGCAAGCACATTTCTCCACTCGTTAAAAGGGAAGTCGGTAGCCGGGGCTCTGAAAATAGTACCCCCGTTATTCAGCAGGATGTCGATGTGTCCTTTAAAGCTTAACGCATCTTCAGCAAGTTTAACTACCGCGTCAGCATCAGCTAAATCGGCGTCTAGTGCTACTGCTTGACCGCCTTCACGTTGAATCTTACGCAGCGTTTCGTCACAGCCACCAGCTCGAGAGCTAGCGCAGATGACGAATGCGCCAGAAGTGGCGAGCGCCAGAGCAAGCGCTTGGCCTATACCTCGACTTGCTCCGGTCACTAATGCGGTTTTACCCTCTAGGCTAAAATTGACCATGTAATTTACCTTTTATTAAATGGTTCATTGGCATGCCAAATTTTATCGGCATACTAAATTGAAAAATCTCGTTAACAAAATATAAAATAATTGCCACCGGTGGCAATTGTCAATATATTGTTTCAAAATATCGTAAATTAGTTAAACGTGTTAACAACCGGTGGAGAGCATAAAAGTGAAGAGATTTAGTAAGATAGGTTTAATTCTGATGCCATTGTTGGCAAGCTGCTCACAAGGAGATATAAAGTCGGCTTTGTCGGTAAAGGTGAAAAATTCGGCAGACGGTGGTAGCGGTGATCAAATTTTCGAAGTATCTCTGCCCCCGCAATACTTAGGATGGAAGTTAAAACAATACCCGTCAGAATGGATAGAGAATAGGGAAGGTCAAGCGGTGTTATTAGGTGCGGTATCCATTGCGCCAGGGAGCAGTGCGTTGCTAGAACTTGTGCCACCAGAGCAACAAGCCAACGTTAACCTCAAAGACAGGGCGCATGCTGAACTTTCCGTAAGGACGGGAGGACAGTGGCAAGATGCAGCGTATAGTGCTGAAGGTTTTTCTTTTGAAGAAGTTACTTCATTCACATCGCCTCCACAATTGACCGATCATTCTTACTTTTTGCGTTACGAAGGACCAGGCTGGGAGTCTGATCAAATGGGTTATCGCCTCTATCTTGATTGGCGCAACGCTATTGATGTCTTCGTTAAAGCGAACGACAGTGTGGTACTCCCTGAAGTGGGGCAAGACGGCTACGATAGCTATCACAATTTATCTTCGTGGGGCGGAGACGCGCTTAAAGTTGGTAAATCGTTGGGCGTGGGTGCGCTAGGTCGATTAACAGAACAAGAAACCCAAGACTCCTCAACGCAGACAGTCGTGCATTTTCAGCATGTAGAGAGTACGCAGTACCAATTGGTATCGAATTCTCAGTTGCGGGCTGAGTTCGAGGTTGGCTACGAAGGGTGGTCATCGTCTGATGCGAAAGCGGACAGCATCGACGTTACCACGCACTATCGCATTGATGCGTTCGACCCCACAACCCACATCAGTGTTTCCATTTCAGAGCCTTCAGATAATATTGTCGCGGGTTTAGTGGCGCATGATGGAATGCAGGTGATTAAAGCTGAGCGCGGAGAGTGGGGCGTGATTGCTACTTGGGGGGCTCAAAGTATCTTGGCAGATAATGACAACTTAGGATTGGCTCTTATTTACCGGTTAGATCAGGTCGAAAAGATTTTTGAGGGTGAACATGACCACCTTGCATTATTTAAACCTTTAACCGCTTTAGACTATAAAATTCTCGCGGTTTGGCCCAAGCGCAGTAGCGATATACAAACAACAAAACAGTTCGAAGATTATCTGGTTAATAAGTTAAAAGCATATAATCAACCGCTTACCGTTTTAGACTAAGTATCACCTATTGATTAGGCTAGCGGGCCTTGGCGAAATTCGTAGCCCGTTAGCTCATAACATGTCTTTCTCTCTAATTACCTTCCTCAACTACCCACTATTGCCATTTTTTTCTATCGAATTATTAAGCAATTATGTCCTGTGATGTTCACGCGCATAAAGCTCCGACCAGTGCGGTGCAACAAATAATTCATAAACTGACTGCATGGTTTAGGTTTTCTTGATTGAGCAATCAATAATCCCAATGATACCGGCGCCTTCGCAAATCTTCGCATTTGTTAGATGCGTTTTCTCTGACCCTTGTGTCAATAAAGCTTCACTTTGGTGTCAATTCACTGTCACTGGAATGTCACAAATGTCCTCCAGACTTTCGCCCGCTAAGACCGTTACTGAGGTAAGTCATCTGCTTACCTCCACTCAACATCGAAAACAAGTATAAGCAAGGAACCATAATGAAAAGCGAAACTCTTCGTGGAATTAAGTATTCAGCGATAGCATTGGCTGTAACACTGGGAATGACTGCCTGTTCACTAGAAGGTGATGACGGCGAAGATGGTGTTCAAGGCCCAGCCGGTGAACAAGGCCCAGCAGGCGAGCAAGGCCCCGTAGGTGAACAAGGACCAGCAGGTGACACGGCGGGCACGCTAACACGTATTGCAACGGTTCCGCTTGGTGCAGAAGTTACTGGTATTTTCTTGACTGATGAAGGCGACCTTTTCTTCAACGTTCAGCATCCATCAGGTACAAACGCCGCAACGACAAGTGTTAACGACATGCCAATAAATACTGGTACAGTGGGCGTGCTTGCAGGTGCTAACTTCAACAATCTGCCAGTAACATTACCAAATTCACCTGTACCAAGCTCAGATGAAGAAAAAGAGCTGGTGGTTTCTGCCATTGGTCAATATCAAGTACTCGGACAAACGGGCGACACTTTCGGTACTGACCTACCAGAAGGCTTAGGTCACATCTACACGCTGGATGGCGAAGAGTTGGTTCTTGAAAATGACATGCCTGATTTTAACGGCTTCATTTCAACCGCCGAAGGCGAAGGCTACCTGTTCTCAAACTGGGAAGAACTACCTGGCGGTATGAGCCGCATGAAAGTTGAAAAAGACGAGTTT
Organism: Alteromonas sp. S005; assembly: GCF_036864475.1. Classification (NCBI taxonomy): domain Bacteria; kingdom Pseudomonadati; phylum Pseudomonadota; class Gammaproteobacteria; order Alteromonadales; family Alteromonadaceae; genus Alteromonas; species Alteromonas sp. S005. Next base: position 47,344 of record NZ_JAZETN010000021.1, read on the forward strand.
GGTATGTGGGAAGTAACTGAAGCCATGATGCTGGATTTCTCGCCAGTATGGGGAACGGCGGCAAACTGCTTTGGTTCAATGTCACCTTGGGGTACGCCGCTTACTTCAGAAGAGTGGGTGGTAAATTCGGCAGTTGATACTACAACGTCACCTAGTTGGAATAACCCAGAGGCTGTTTCGACTGATGCGCGTTTAGGTCGTATGTGGCAGATGACAGCGCCAGATGCGCCAAACCCTTATAACTATGGCTACATTGCAGAAGTAACAGAGCCATTGGCTGATGAGCCGGTGATTGTTAAGCACTTCACGATGGGTCGTTATGAGCACGAAAACTCAACAGTAATGCCTGATGGAAAAACCGTTTATCTTTCTCAAGATGACACCGGCGGCGTGCTGTTTAAATTTGTTGCTGATACTGCAGAAGACTTATCTGCAGGTACGCTTTACGGCGCTAAGCTAACTCAAGATGCAGGGCAAAATGACCCAGCAACAACAGGGTTTGCTGTTGAGTGGGTAGAGCTAGCTAGTGGCGACAATATGACTATTCGCGCATGGATTGACGAGTATAACGGTATTGGTACGGACGATTACGTAGATGGCCAAAGCTCTTACATCACAATGGCAGACGTTCAGGCGTGGGCAGATGGCGATGCAACTTACCCAACGGTAGAAGAGGGCGGTTCAAGCGTTACAGCCGGTGAGCCAATGGATGACCGTGTTGCATTCCTAGAAAGTCGTGCGGCGGCTCGTCTTAAAGGCGCAACGGCAGAGTGGAGAAAACTGGAAGGTATCTCTATTAACCAAAAACGCGCGCAAGAAGCAGTAGAAGGCGTCGATACCATTGAAGGTGAAGTTGTCGAGAATGCATACCTCTACATAGGCATTGCAGATATCGACAACACAATGATCGATGATGAAGGCGATATGCAGCTTTCTGCCCGCGTTAAAGATTGTGGTGGTGTTTATCGCGCCAAGCTGGAAGAAGGCTATAACATTTCTCGCATTGAACCTGTAGTGATGGGCGGTACGTATCGTTCAAGCCTAACAGGCGCAGAGCGTTGTGACGTTGAGCAGCTTTCTCAGCCAGATAACGTTGTTGTAATGAACGACGGCCGTATTCTTATCGGTGAAGACGGTTTCCAAGAAAACAACACGCTGTGGATGTATGAACCAGCAGATAAATAAGTTTTCTTTTTAATTTAAAATACGCCGGGTGTTTACGCGCCCGGCCTTTTTCCGTTGTGACGATTATGAAAATACTAAAAATAATGTCAGGTGCAGGCATTCTGCTTTCACTATTTATCAGTGCAGGATGCACTGAAAGCACAAGTGCTAATTTAAGCAATCAATCAAATACCGGTGTAAGCGTAAGTACTTATACTGCTGACGAAAAAGGGCTTTCACCGGCTCAAACAAACGCCGATAGCGCACATTCCTACCCATACCGAGAAGGGGACGATATTCCCGCTCTTGCGTATATTGAGCATAATGAAGTGTATAACCCTGAATCGGTGATCCCTCCCCAGTGCTACACCAAAACCGAAGGCGTAAATAACCCTTGCTATGCATGTCACCAAAGTTACGATTCCACAGAAAAGCGCCCTAACCAAATGGGGGATGGTACATTGCAGGGTAACTATGAATTTTCCGATGTGGGGCTAACAAATAGCTGGAAGAACCTGTTTATTGACCGCACGTCTCTTATAGCGGGTATTGGTGATGCCACAATTAAAAAATACGTAGAGCAAGACAATTACACGGCATCAGTTCAGAACAACGCAATGCCAGAATATATGCGCATCGAGAATTTAAGTGAAGCTGATAAGGCTTTTGACAAAGACGGTTTCGCCAAAGATGGCAGCGGATGGGTATCATACAATTACAAACCATTCCCAAGCACCTTCTGGCCGACGAACGGGTCGACGGGCGATGCTATGATTAGGCTTCCAAGTAACTTTCAAACGCTTAATGGCAAGTACCATAAAACGGTTTACACATTGAATCTAAGCTTGGTTGAAATGACGCTAAAGGAGCTTAATAAACTAAGCGTAGCGCCAGTAGATGAAACTGCCATTAATGTAGACGTTAACCAAGACGGTGAATTGTCGCCATCTGTAACTGAAATTGTTCGCACCTCACATTATGTGGGTGATGCGAGTGCGGTTCCTTTGGCCCATATGCTTTACCCTGAAGGCACCGAGTTTTTGCACACCGTACGCTACATTGGTGTGGACGAAAACGGGAATATCTACAACGCGCCGCGGATGAAAGAAGTACGCTACATGAAAAAGCATATGTTTAGAAGTAGAGAAAGCCTAGCTTCTGCCTATTATGCGGAAGCAAAAGATAAGCATTTTGAAAAGCTGCCCCAAACACGCTATTTAGGTGAGAAAGGGATAGACAACGGCTTTGGTTGGACAATCAACGGCTTCATCGAAGATGAGCAGGGTGAACTGCGTGCGCAGCACGATCAAGAGCTAGCCTTTTGTAACGGCTGTCATAAAACAGTAGGGTCAACCTTTGACCAGACATTTTCATTTGCCCGTAAAGTACCTGGCGAAGCTGGGTGGGGCTATATCGATTTGCGTGCCATTGAAGACGTGCCAAACATCAACGAAGAAAAAGGTGAATACCTCACCTACATGGAGCGTGTAGGAGGCGGTGATGAATTCCGTCAAAACGGAGAAATGTTGGCAAAGTGGTTCGATGATAAAGGGATGGTTAATACAGAAAAAGTGCAGCGTGCTAAGTCGGTGTACGACATTATAACGCCGTCATCAGAGCGCGCTTATGCGCTAAATAAAGCTTACTTAACCATAGTTAAAGAGCAAAGCTATTTGTTTGGTCGCGATGCTACGCTTACCGAAGCAACCAATGTCTTAAGTAATATCGATGCAGCGCAACCGCCGTTAAAACCTGAGCATCGCTTCAAGTGGGATATGCGGCTTAACTGGCAGCAAGACAAGCCGAGCACTATCGCAGACCTCCAATAGTGCTGGCTTAGTTTGTTAAAGTGATGCTTGCGAACTACAACGGGTTCGCAGGCATTATTTCAAATTGAATTGGCTTATATCGAAAGTTGTTAGACTCACCGGCAGAACAAGCCGTTAATCCTACAATCATATCCATTTTAGCTTCAAATACCGTGTAATCGCCGGCTTTCGATTTGGGCGGCAAAACAGCAATTTTACCTGTATTGTCTACCTCGACATTCATAAATGTATTAAAGGTTGTGCAAACATGATGCTCTGGAATATCAAATTCAGCGAAAGCGGCAACTAAGTTCCCGTGACAACCTGGCACCGGCTCTTCGTTGGGGTAGAAGTGTTTGAAGGTGTCTACGCTACAAGGCGTTAGTAAAAAGTCATGGTCTTCTACTTTATCTTCGATAATTTCAAACATAATGTTGCTTTGATTTGAGTAAAGCAAACTGCCTTTTTTAAATTTAAGGCTTTCGTTGTAATCCAGACTTCTACCCGAGGAGATGAACTCGTCCTTATTATGCTCGTTAAAGGCATAAAGGTCGGCCACTTGTTCCCCTTCAGGGTCAATGACTTTAAGGCGTTCACCTTTCTTGATAGTAAATGCAGTACCGCTTCTTGGCTGTATAGTTTGTCTCATACTTTGCCTTTTATATTTTAAGAATTAATTTTCTATCTGTTTAAAGGGGCATTCCCAGCTTTCTGAGTGCTTTTTACCACTGTATTGATAAACTTCAGAACTTTCACCATGGTTAGCAAGCAATGGGTTTTTACTGCCGCAATAGGCGGCATCACGCTTCCTGATATGATCCCTAAATGCTTCAAACTTCTGTTGTTTACGAAGCAGTTCAAACTGTTCGTGTAAATTAAACACAATTGCGGGATGAGAAAAACGTCGGCTCTTTCTAGAGGCATTTGGGTGTAGCCCAATCACGAAAAAGCCTTTCCCGCCAAGGCTTAAACTAAATTGTGCACTGTGCGGATCGCTTGATACTTTGCTATCCCAACTTTTTAAGCATGCGTCTACTTCATGAAGACGTTGAAGCTTTTCCCAGAGTACTTTATCAAACTCAGTTTCGGTAATGGTATCGGGCTGTTCGAACGTCACTACTAGTGAGGAGTACATATCACGATTCAGCGAAAATGCATCCACGAATTTGTGAATTGAAGCTAAGATATCAGGTTCATTACTTTCGCAGTAGATATTGTCAAATTGCAGAACATGTATTTGCTTCTTAGTGAGCGCCGATTTAGCGCCTACACAGGGGAAGTCACCTTCCCCTACAAATGATAAAAAACGGTGTGTTAGATCGGGTTTTAGTAAAGACATTCCATATCTCCCTACTTGAACATTACCGCCTATTTCTTTAACAGAAATTAAGCCGTGCGGCTTAAACGCTCTTGGTTTTTAGCTGGCGGATGAAAAGAAGTGAATTCAAATCCCGCAGAAGCCGGGGCAACGGTTGAAGCGCTCGTATCCGCATTACTTTTTTCATCTTCATGCTCGGGCAACTGAATGATCTTCAATCCATTTACTTCATAGTTCGAATCGATGAAACCCTTTTCTGCATAAGCGGTGAGTACTTCAGTGCAAGGGTAGAAGCCCCATTTATCGTGAAAGCGCTGCGCATTATGCACAAAGTCTAATAAGTGATTGACGGGACACTGATAATTGGGACGCTGTGGCGCAAAAGTGCGCGTAGGCAATTGCTCTAACGAATAGCCGAGTGCCCTGCAGTTGGTGAAAAAGTCTTCGTCGTTTAGTCCGAAACCCGCGTAGCCTTCATCGAAGCCGCCGGTTTTCTGAAAGTCTGTCTTACGAATAAAAAACACTGTAGAACAAATACTATCGTCACTAAACTTTCCATGATTATTTCCCTGATCTCTTGAAGGTATTTCGTTGTTATCTTCTTTTGGTAACGTTTCATCGTTACTTGCTAGATAACCAATTTGCTGTTCGTTTTTTGAAATGGTTGAATACGGCTTGTTGCAGCGTTCATTAGGTAAAAAGACGACGGAGGTAAATACCACTGTGTTGTCTTTTAATGCCAAAAGCCCATCTTTACAAAGTGTAGGTGAAATAACCGCATCAACATTTAAGTAAACAAGGTTTTCATGTTTAGCCGCCAGCATTCCCTTGTTTCGCGCTTTCGCAATTGGCAGTTCTTCTTGGGTAGTGAACTTGTGCACAATATCGAATTTTTCGCTTTGAATGAGGGACAAATCAGAAGGTGGCGCCATCCATACAATAACAAGTTCATCTGGCGTTGGTGAGCATTGCTCCAACTGCGAAATTAAATTGCAAAGCTTCTCGGTTCTACTTTTAACAATAGTTACTGCACTTACTGGTGAACGCATACTCAACCTCCTTTGCTAACCTTTCTAAAGCCTTTAGCTTAAACGGTGCACCTTGCACGTTATACTTTTGTACAAAGCAAAGAGTATTCCTAAATTGTAAGTTGCTGAAATATATTGTTTTTGTTTTTTTATGCATTTGATTTACTGTTGATCTAACCAAGAGAAGCGCAAGAGGTGCACTGTGGGCAGAAAAATTTACAAACTCAGTAAAGCTGAGAGGTGTAAACGCGTATTAAATACGTAATAGCTTTGCCCCAGATATAAATTTTGATATGCTTGCCTAGTAGGTTAAACATTACATTTCAATAGTTTGCATATTCCTACAATTATTACTTAACACGTTTCCTTTCGAGTAAATTTTGACTTTTAAAAATGATGTTTACTCATTCAGAGTGTAGGTAAATCTTCAGCCTTACTTGTGACGTATTAATTTCTATTTTTCGTATTTTTCTTTGGTGGACAAAGGCTGTGGAATCACAATCTTCTGTAATTATTCGAACTTATGACAAGCAATCGCTAAAGTTGGTTGATGTAATATCAGGCATCTCTCCAAACGCTATGCGTAGGGTATTTGGTGGCTGGATATTTTTTGCGGCTGTGGTTGGAGTAATCGTAAGTGTCGCACCAGATTTAAGCACACAGTTCATCGGTTTAACGCTTTTTGTACTTGTTGCTTTTACACTTATCATGTTCGGGCAGAGCAGGATTACTGAAGGCTGGCCTGCTATTATTTGCGACGATAACTATATCGGCGTGGTACGCGACCCTGTAAAGCGAGAGTATATTTGTGTACGCTCTAATTTGGTCAAAGGCGCTACGCCGACGCTGATAAAACCCAATAAAAAAGCTATTGAGATCATGCTAGATAGCGAGCAACTTCTCGAACAAGATCAAGAAGTCCTGAATCAAGCTGTTTGGCCGAGAGAGCACAGCCTAATTGGCTTGGCACACTTCAAAAAGCGTGAAGAGGCTTGTGACAGCCTCATGTGGTGTGTAAAGCATCGTGGGATTCGTTAAACATCATTGAATTGCATCAATCTTTGTCGGTAATTAATGCCAGTTCGGTATAAAGAGGATAGTGATCAGATCCCACACTTTCCAACTTCTCAATGTTTACTAATTCAAAGTGTTTAGAGTGGAAAACGTGATCTAGCGGCCACTTTACTAGCGGGTACTTGGCGTGGAATGTATTGAAAAAGCCTCGGCCTTCTCTAGGGTCCAACAGGCCACTTATTTTCTTAAACTTCCTGGTAGTGGGTGACCACGCGACATCATTCAAATCGCCAGCTACTATGATTGGACCTTTTGTTTTAGCAATTTCCTCTCCAACTACGGTAAGTTCGATATCCCTAGGTTTAGCATAGGTATTTTCTGTAGGGCTGGGCGGTTTTGGATGAAGAAAATAAAGCAGTACATCTTGACCATGGTGATTGATTTTCACCCTCATAGATGGGACATCGTCTTCTACCATAAAACGCAATGTAGCTTCTTCAAATGGGATCTTGCTGTAAAGATGCATGCCGTAAAGATTCTCTAGAGCACAAAATTTGCGGTAAGGATATTCTGACTCTATTTCGCTTATGCCGTTTTGCCACTTTTCATTGGATTCAAGAGTGACCAGAAAATCGGGGTGCTTACTGCGCACATGCTCGATGAGTTTGCGAAAATCGTTGTTTGGCATGTATACGTTACTGGAAAGCACACTAAGTTTACGGCTAGTGTCTTCATCACCCACCCGTTGCACTTCACGCTTGTAAAGGGGAGTGTAGGGGATTATCCATACAACCTGGTAAATCAAACTAACAATTAATCCTATTACCAAAATCAGCGAAAGGCTATTTACTGGAGCGTAATATGTTGCTTTAAAAGCGTACCCAAGAAGTAATAGAGAAATAATCGCTGCTATTTGAAGTCGTGGAAACTCCCATACTCTTACCGACCAATGTGAAGAAGGAAGAAGTGGAGCCCAGCTTACGACGATAAAAAAGACTGATGCAGCAGTGAATGCAGTGTCCATGCCTAGATGGTCCTTGAATAAAACTGACAAAACACACATAACCTAAAGCAAAAAAGTTAGTTTGCTTGTGAGAGGTTATGTAGATGATGTGAAAACAATAGTTATGTTTACGGCAGTTTTCTGAAATAAGTTTAACCTTACCTTTCTATTAAGCGTCTGTGTCCGTGCAGGGATCTACTTATCTTTTCCAAGTTAATTCCTTATTGTTGTTTAAACAGGATTATTGAGTGGCAGATTACAGGCAACGCTTTCTCCAAAGGGCAAGCACTATCTACTTATCTTAAGTAAAAAATTCTCGAAATAAGGCAAAGTTTGCAAACTTCGCGAGATTGTGATGTTCGACGACAGATGATTAATGTATATAAAACAATAAGATACTATGTTGGCAAGGTTTTAGCATTTGTAGTTGTGAGTTTCGACAAAGGAGAAATGTTATGAAACGTTCAATTATTTCTATGATTGTAGCTACAACACTTACCACCGCTGCATATGCAGGTGAAATGGACACAGACAACAAGTGGGAAAAAGGTGCTAAAGACGCATGGATTGACGGTAAAGCAGAAGCTACGCTGTTGTTCAACGGCAATCTAGATTCATTCGACATTAATACCGACGTGAAGGACGGCAATGTTGTTCTTACGGGCAAGGTAGAAAACTCTGTTGATAAAAAATTAGCCGAAGAGTTGGTAGCTAACATTGATGGTGTTGCGTCTGTTGACAACAAGCTTACCGTCATTGCTGACAACGACATGCACAAAGAAATGTCTGACGATGTGGAAGATACCGTTGATGAAGGTACAAGTGAGTTGACTGACGCCAAAATCGCAACAGTAATAAAGACTCGTCTTCTGATGGATACTGATATCTCAGGCTTCGACATTGACGTTGATGTAGAAAACGGTGTAGTAATGTTGACCGGTGAAGTTGACTCTGACGCTGAGCGTGATTTGGCGGTAGAAATCGCAAAAAATGCTTCAGACGTGAAAGATGTTGAAAGCGACCTTCGTGTAGTTACTAAAACTGCAATGAATTAAAGATTTTTTATTTAGTTTATTTTGTAAAAGGGGCATTCGCCCCTTTTTTCT